>CALDQI010000088.1:0-3420 GCA_937911635.1 uncultured Pseudomonadota bacterium
AAGGCTGGCAAGCCTTGACTGAACTTACCCTACCATTGAAAGAGGATGCCAATTGGAAGTCCTTGGGACGTCACACCTATTTTGTCAAAGCGATTCAAGAAGGCAATCCCTCTTTTCGATCCTTTATCGTCGGAGCCACACCAGAAAACAACTATGCGGTTGATATGAAAAATATCCAAATCAAAATCGCCTACGAAAACGAGAAGGATATCCGAGGTCGAAAGTTCATGATTGTCACTACCGGGGCAACGATGCCAAGACCCATATACATCAAACAGAGTACAAAAACAAAACTCTTTTACATTTCAGAGTTTAGCAGTATGTATGTAGATGTTAAACCCCCAATCGATCCAAATGTGGAAAGATTTGAGTAACATAAGTTCCTGCTCTCAGATCGATATCGACGGCATCTAAATGCCACTTAGAAATGAATGAGTCTACTTCTCTATTCGGCAATGTTAAAGGAATCGGTTTCCGAATAGATGATATCCAAATACGCTCGTCCGTTTTCAACTCCTGACCAGGCAACCACACGCTGGTCGCCAACGATAACGGCCATGGGTTTTGGAGGGGCCATCTTTCCATGAATGGCATGTTCCGTACCGAAGATCCATGTACGATTTCCATGCTGATCATCAACATCTAAGACCAGCGCCACTTCATTTTCCTTGTATTGAGCCCGCAAGAACTTCTCATCTCTACCATCTCCATCCAGATCAAGCGCATATCCATCTACCACTTTAAGATTGTATGGATCCAACCCGGCGCCCCCGATATGGTATCGCAAGGCTTTGATCTGTTCTTCGGTAAGCTTTCGAAAGTCTACAGGCAGCATCGTTCCTGGAAGACTCGATACACCATCTTCATTCACTTGCCATTCGATGGCGGGAGTGGTTGAATTCTCAATGACAATATCATGGATACCCAACAGTGTACGCATCAGCGGAGACAAGAATCGCATCTCTCCTCGAGGGAGTACCCATTCCTCTGAGTCGGTCAAATCTGGAGAGGAAATTCGGATTCCTGCGCCAGCACCTTGAACATTCCAATCTGGTGGAAGACCTGTGCCTCGTAAAGTATTGTCCATTTGTGTTCGCATTGCACCGGGAGGTTTATCGGTCAACCAAGGAGTCGCCCCTGAAACGGGGTATATCGCAAACGATTTGTTAACAGGAACATAAATGTTCTGTTCAAAAAGAATCGGTTCTCCAGTTTTACGTACAAAGGAGGTGAAATTCGACCGACCTCGTTTCAAACCCAACGATATATCGACCCCCGGTTCGACGGAAACATGAAGCAATGACCGATTTGAATACACCATGACGGAAGTTCCCTTGCTCGAGCAGTCTGCATCCCATGGTTGAGGTTCAAATACAGCTGCCAATCCAACGGTTACCGCCAAACCAATCTCCGCTTGTGTATCATTAAAATCGACCGGACACCGAGACAACGGTTGCTTGCTTTGCTGGGACTCTTGAATCGCCTGCATAATATGCACTGAAGGCATCCCACTTTCATTCAGATGTTTTCGTATTGCCTCTGTCAGAGGGACGACCTCTCCTTGACCTGTTCGGTATCCCCAAAAGGGTTCACTAACTTTCAAATTGGTATTGTACTCTCCCCCAACAACAATGGATCCGTCTTCATGAAGAGAAAGTGTATAGAAGGCACCGGGATATCGTTCAATTAACTCGGTAATGTTTGGATGTTGTGGATACTCACCTCGAATCCGTTCCGCATCCTGTTCCGTCTGGGCATCTCGTATGGCTGCTGTTCCGGCTAATACTCTTGCCTCTTCTGCAACGTCGTACCCATAAAACTGGTCAGCGATACTCAAATATGCAGGCTCTGGTGCATTGTCACCCAAACTTTGCAAAGCAACTTTTCCTTCACGAACAAAGGCATTCTGAGCCCAATCTGTACCAGCCCATTGCTCTTGAAAAGCCTGCCACCCTTCGATGGTATTGAGGGTTTCAGCATTGATCCAATGAGCCTGTGCACAAAAGCCTCTCAACTCGGGATCAACAGTGGGCTCCAAAGCACCCCACTTGACGCATTTACTCTGCGCCTCTTCATACCTCTTTTCCAAATTTAACAAACGAATTGTGTCTGATCTTCGGCTTGCATCCGCAGCATTCATAAACATCAATGACATCAGCATGGGTAGCATCATGGTTCCTCAATCGTAAAATTTTTGTCCGTCAAATCCTCAATACAACAACACGACGGATACAGGAATTCTTCCATAGAAGGGTGGAAATAAAAATCGAGATCGGTTAAGATCGCGCCAAACCTACACAGTGTACAGTGTACACACTTCTTATCTATAATCTAAATCATTCCAACATCAAAGGGAGAATATCGTGGCTACTGATATCACCAAAATCCGAAACATCGGAATCTCGGCGCACATTGACTCGGGTAAAACCACCCTTACAGAGCGCATCTTGTTTTACACCGGTCGTATTCACGCGATCCATGACGTACGTGGTAAAGACGGCGTTGGCGCTAAAATGGACTCCATGGAGCTTGAAAAAGAGCGTGGTATCACCATTCAATCTGCAGCGACCTTCTGCCATTGGAAAGACAACGAAATCAACATCATTGACACTCCGGGTCACGTTGACTTTACTGTTGAGGTAGAGCGTGCTCTTCGTGTTCTTGACGGCGCAATCTTGGTTCTTTGCTCTGTTGCGGGTGTTCAATCACAATCTATCACCGTTGACCGTCAAATGAAACGGTACAGCGTTCCTCGTATTGCTTTTGTCAACAAGTGTGACCGTCAAGGTGCAAATCCGTTCAAAGTTTGTGCTCAACTCGCAGACAAGTTGAAGCTCAACTCTTGTATGACTCAAGTACCCATCGGACTCAGTGATGAGCATGAGGGTGTTGTAGATTTGGTCAGCATGAAGTCCTACATCTTCTCGGGTGACAACGGTGAAATCGTAACTGAAGGTGAAATCCCTGAAGAACTGATGGATACTGTACTTGAGCGGCGTGAAATGATGCTTGATGCCATTGCAACAGGCTTGGCTGAAGTTGAGGGTCAAGAAGACTTTGCCGATGAGTTTATCGAACTCGCAATGATGGACGAAGATGAACGCGTAGATGTTGATATGGTCAACAAAGGAATCCGGATTGCTACAATCGGGCTAAAGTTGTGTCCTGTAATGCTTGGTTCTGCATACAAGAACAAAGGCGTACAGTTGTTGCTTGACAATGTTGGTGCTTGGTTGCCATCTCCTGTTGAAGTGGACAACATCGCAATGGAAAAATCCAATGAAAAGCAAAAGCATATTGTGGATTCCAAATCGGAAGACTCATTGCTTGCGCTTGCGTTCAAACTTGAAGACGGTCGTTACGGTCAGCTGACGTATATTCGTGTCTACTCAGGTACATTGACCAAAGGGGATACCATCT
>CALDQI010000089.1:0-5290 GCA_937911635.1 uncultured Pseudomonadota bacterium
ACAAGACGACTATTTTTCCAAACGGTACAACCCATCCTAAGACCAAAAGCAGGCACGACATGTCTCAACAAACAACCTTACAATCTTTGAACCGCCAAGACATCAAACAGTATTTGAAACAATATGAGGCGAATCAATCCTCTATCAACACGTTTCATCAAGATTTTGGCATCGACAACACGTTTGAGAACTTCGAAGAAATCAACGAGTTTTGCCAAGGGTACCCGCTGTCCAAAAGCATTGCCATTTGGATGCTGGGGATGTATGCTTCATTCGAAATTCCTTGGACCCAAAACATTACCCGCCTGTCCTTCTTTGCGGCGGAGATTGCTTGGTTCCCCTCTACATTGCGACACATCAAGAGTCTTCGACAGCTCCACGTCGAATTCAACCCCATCACCAACTCTTTAGAGTTCTTATTGGAATTGGACAACCTCGAGTATGTTGCAATTTCCTATGAACAGAGACCATTTCTACCCACTGCTTACAACAAAACCATCGTCTACGCTGATATTGTTAGCATTGGGATGAAAATGGATTTTTTGAGCCGCGACCTGACAGTGGTTCCCGAAGCGATCCAACAATCAAAGCAGTTGTACCAGCAAGGAACCGAGGACAGTCTACGACAGGCCAAAGAATTGCTCACCCCATTTCTATACGCCTCTTTCATTGTAGACTACTTGCCGAACGTACCAACCTTTTCTCAGGTTTGTGATCATGCGGCTTGGAATGGCATCTGTTCCGATGAGTATATCTATCTAGAAGAGTTCTTCTTTGAATTCCGAGAAGAAAATGCACCCTATATTGGTGCTGTAGCCTCAACATGTTTTTATTTTACTGAGGAAGGCTACTTATCTGAAAGTGGAGAGCCAAGAGATGTTCCCATTGATTTTTTTGATGAAATTGCATGGAACACAAACATTGAATTTACAGCTGAAGAAATCTGGCGTACACACAACGATGACTGGCTTTCGGTATATGAAGGATGGTATACCGCATATTTTTCAAACCACATCACACAAGAGGTATTACAGGGAATCGCCAATCCTCTTGAACCTTAAACCGCAAAAGACAAGATTATTAAATGATATCCATCTAAAATATTTTCTACACTATTGATATGCACTTTCTGTTGAAATCCTATATACTCAACGTGGACTTCTACTGTAAATCCACATTTCTACCCCATATGGAGAACCCCATGAAAAAATTAATCGTAGCCCTTGTTGCAGGTGCATTAATGAGCACCACTTCTGGTTGTATGACCGTAACAGAAGGACAACAAACCTTCGCTATCTCTGCCCAAAAGATCGTCATTGGAAAATCTTTTGCCGATGCTGAAGCCAAAATCCCTGAAGGTGCAGAAGTCTTGACTGTTATGCATATGCGCGGCCCTTTGTTTGGTTTGATTCAACAAACCTACATCTCAGGTACCAAGTAAGTCATCTGACTATTGATGAAAGGGTCCAATTGGACCCTTTCTTATTTTTTAGATATCCCATAGAGTTACCATCATGATGGAGTCAATATGTTCACATTAATCGGATTGATTGCATGCTCACGCATTGATGACGCTCCGAAAGCCTTTGAAGAACAGTACGACAATGGACAGATCTCCATATCGGGAACGATTCAAAATGATATTCCGCAAGGAACGTGGAAAGAGTGGCATGAAAATGGGCAACTGAAAGCCGAATACCATTTCCTAGACGGTACAGAACATGGCGTTCGTAAAGCATGGTATAAAGATGGACAACAGGCAGAAGAAGGGTCCTTCAAATTTGGACTCCAAGATGGTACATTCAGCATGTGGCATGAAAATGGAGAAAAACGAGCTGAAACTCAGTTCGCAAGGGGCGTAGAAAGTGGTATCCGAAAGACCTGGTATTCAACTGGTCAACTGAAGTCTGAAGCGGAAGTTGAGAATGGAATGCAGATTGGACAAAGACGGTTCTGGCATGACAATGGACAACTGAAAGCAGATGGTTCCTTTGCGTTGGATCAGTTGAACGGAATGGAACACAAGTGGGATGAATCTGGAATCTGGACCGAAAGCCACTGTTACAGTATGGATACCATCAAACAATCTTGGCTCGCTTCCAAGAATGATTCTCAGCCCTCTGAAGATACACCATGTCCGTAGAAACTCTGTAGTCAGACCTGTACCCATTGTCTATTCCAGACCAACCATCGACTTGTAAGGCATCGTAAAAGAAGCAACACAACATACGTTTGTATGTCTCTTTGATTAATACTGAGCATCTTTTAAATGACCATGGCAATATTACCAATCACTTGATGGATCTGGCTCAATATCTGTACACTTTTTATTGTACATGAGCATTCTGATGGTGCCCGGTATTGCTACCGCAATGACACCTATCCCAGTCCGGCGCGAGGCTTTTTTATATTCTGCATCTTCGCTCACAAAGGCGTAGGATTGGAAGATGAATATCCCACCCAACGCATATACCAGCCCTCGTACGCCCGGCAGAGCATCTTCGTATTCTGGATATCTCCCAAGATATCTCGTACAAATTCGAGGTGGGTCAGACCCCATCACCACTTCAATTTCTGAAAGTTGATGTTCTTTCAAGGACAATTCAGGTTTGAGCACCTCACCATCCATCGAAATGCGAAGATTGCTACTGCACAATGGAACTTTTCCCGTCATTGGAGTCACACCCAATTTCTTGCCATTCAACTTTACAGTCGCAGCGACTGGATTCCCCTCCTTATCCGTAGCCTTAACGGAAAGGGCTGATTCTCTTGGTGTCACTGGGTATTCCTCAATCGGCTCAACGTCTCCTGCTTGCATTTGGAAACGATACTCTTGTCCAACATAACAAGGGTCTTGAACAGTCACCGTATGCATTCCCGAATCCACTGGATATGATTTGATCGGGGTTCTGCCCAATGACTTACCATCCAATTCCATTTGAACATTCTGATGATCCAAAGCAGTGATATTCAATGTTCCAAAGTTCGCTTCGAGTGTTGCGTCAACTTGTTGTGTGACTCGTGTATCAACAGTCATTTGATACGGAAAATAGCGTTCTTTTTGAAAGACCACCTGATGATTTTTTTTGGATATTTCTTTACTACAGGGCGTTGCTGTACAGAGCATCTGCCCATCCACCAATACAACAGCGCCTATTGGTGTGGATGCGAATTCAACAACGACAGCCTCTTCCTTGGCTACGAACCAATCGTCTGATTTGACCGTTCCTTGAAAACCTACATTGTCTGCAGGTGCCATCTGCCCCTCTAACTTGAGTCCAGTTTGCAGCAACGCGAGGGATTGAGTGTGTGTATTGCGTTTTAATGACAAAAGGTCTGCCGCCTCTACTTCAACGGAATGAAGCAATCCACCCGATAGAGTATCATACAGTTTTAACGTCAGAACATAGGTGCTTTCAATCTGCAATACATCGCCGGTAATGATGACATCGGCCCCAACATTCCGTCCAATCTCAACCTCGCAAGTGCCTTCCATACAACTCGCATCTTTACCCATATCCGTCAAAATCTGCATCATATTTTCACGCGTCATGATCAAATACTCTTCATCTGACAATATTTCTACAGCCGCTCGCCTAGACTGGTCTGATAGGTTGAGCAAATACGCAGAATCTATGGCACCGCTTCGAAACTCCAGTACCGCCAAGCGCTTGACTTCTGCGAGGGCATCCGACACCATCATAATACTGATCAATACAACCAATAAGATTCGATTCAACATGGTCACCTCTATCTATAGAATGCGACATAGTGTAACACATTACGATGATTGCAAACTTATTTGGTGCTGTACAATGTCATCCCAAAAATGGTTCTCATCCCAATCTGGAAACCGTGCTTGTAGAGGCATATCATTGATCAATGTCATCGGTTGGGAAAAATCCTGTTGAGTAGCCATCACGACCTGACACTCTAGATTGAGGCGCAGACTAAACTCTATTGCAACACGACGCACAAAATTGGACATGGTCGAGATATAACCCGATGGTCTAAACGAGGATGTTCCAACTGTCTCCGAACACTTCTCGACCCACTCTGCAAATCCTAAAGCCAACAATGTCACGGGTATATTGTCACGGATATAGGGTGGTACATGCAATCGAGCCACCCGTTCAGCCAACCACTCCCTTCCTAAAACGTCTAGGATCTTGGGATTGTCCAGTGGTCCGAACGGATTGGGAATGACAAACTTTGAGACGTGCATCCCAAAGTGCTGTCCATAAAATTGAATCGTGTCAGATGTCAGCTTCTTTACGAGTCCATAGGGACTAAATACGGGTTCTGCCTCTTCAAATATGCTTCCAGATACGATAATCTTCCGACAACCATTCGCAGCTAGTTTGCGACAAACCTGGTTTACAGATCGTGTATTTGATGCAAAAGCCGTCTCAAAGTCATAGCCCATACCTCTATAGTCTTTTGTCCACGCTCCGTGATGACAATAGACATCAAATGATTCTGATTCAAGCAAGGCCAAAAATGCATCGTCTCCGAACTGTATACTCTCATGGACTGTTGCGTACTCTTTAACCTTCTGGGCTCGCAAACCTCGTACTCCGGTATACGAAGAAATCTGTTGGGTACTGGTTGCATGCACCTCATGACCCGCCTTAGCAAGAGCCTCAATGAAAAACACTCCCGTAAAAGACGTCGGTCCCGTAATCAAAATGCGCATGTAAATCCTATCACGATCATTTCATATAGAATGTATTGTCTAGGTCAGTATACTCAACTTTCAGATTCTCAACAGCGAACGGTGTCCTCACTTGTGTTGTTTTTCTGATGTAACCAGGACTCAACCAACAAATCTCGTCTATCCAGTGCAGAATGAATCAACACTTGATGAGCCAATTCGACAAACCCATACTCATTGCTTTCGATGTACCAATTCATGTCTCCCATCGTGCGAAGAGGATTGGTGGATAAAAAACCGCTGAATGTACACGTGTACATACCCATACTTTTCGCTTGTTTTACCGCATTCAAAATATCGGCTGACCTACCGGAAGAAGATATCGCAATCAATACATCGCCTCGTGTTGCTTGAAACTCTAGCTGCTTTGAAAAGATGTACTCAAAACCAAAGTCGTTTCCTAGACAGGTTAATACGGCACCATCATGAAGCGCCATCGATCGAAAACCACCATTTTTGGCGTAATCATTGGCTGAATGGGTACAAATCCCCGCAGAGCCACCATTCCCAATGAAAAATATGCGGTTTCCCCGCTCCGTAGCCTGAAAAATCTTACCGATGTACTCTATAAAGCAG
>CALDQI010000090.1:0-5559 GCA_937911635.1 uncultured Pseudomonadota bacterium
AGAGTCAGATAAAGAAGGAGAAGATACAAAGTGGACAGCTTGGCTACTTGGATTGGCTGCGTCCATAAAGATTTATCCGATTGTATTTTTGTTGATACCGTTGCTCCAAAAGCGTATAGCGTGGGTACTGCATTGTGTTTTAGCGATGATGGTACTTGGAGTATTTCTACCGTGGTTGTGGTTGGGGTCGGATGTCTGGCACTACATATATGCGGTACAGCGCGGTCAGCAAGTCGTTTCTGATATGGGTACCATTGCTGGTGGGCAGGCGTTGTCTCCCACCTTGCATCGTTGGTTTGTCTCCGGCGAGTTCATCGGGGTTTCTGAGAAGGGAGTTTGGTCGGATACTGCACTGATTCTGGAAGCTGAATGGCTGAAACCGACGATCATGATGAGTGTTGTTGCTGTACTGGCAAAAGTGGTCTGGTCTTTACGAGCAAGCCGGATAGACATACCCAAGGTCTTTATTCTATTGATCGCAATCCATCTCTTGGTACAGCCAGGATGGGTGCATTACTTCTGCTGGTTACCACTTGTGCAGGTTTGGTGTTGGTATCGAGCCAGAAGTAAACCGAAGATACTGTGCGTTCTTAGTTTGGCAATATTGTTTGAGAGATTGCCGTTGGTGTTTCTTGATAAACCTACCTACTTTGCCTTTTCTAGAGCGGGATGGATGACGATAGTGCTTCTAATAACCTTGGCAGTTCTATTCCACTTGTCTAGAACGGATGAAGACTACTCAAACGAGTGGGGGCGTTGACACAGGAGAGTACCAACGGGCAAGATATCAAGAGATACGGGAGTTGTAGGGTAGTATGAAGTCTAAGTCTTTAAACACGAGCGGTATTGGACGCTTAGACGACCGATTCTTCTTCGTTTGTCGATGGGTTCATCGCACTCTCGGTATGTTCTATTTCAACAGTATCATTAGCGATTTCCTCAATCGTTATTTGATATTTTGACGCGTTTAAACTATCAATACTGATGAAATCCGGAACTTTTCTTTCAATAAAAAAACCGTGGTCTTCATGATTGGGAAACAAAAAGTTGATTGAAAGTATCGAGTTTTGAGCCTTGTGTACGGTCGGGGATGAAGGCGCTTCTAGTACGGCACACACAAATTGTGCAATTTTCTTTTGTGTCGTAGAATCCCACCGTAACTGTTCAGTTGCTTGCTCAGGGATGGTCAATGAAATGTTGTGAATGTAAATGGTGCGATCTTCGAACTGTTGTCCTTGGTATATGTAAGAGAGCATCATTTTCTTTGACTCTGTCGGAAGAACAGCCGATGTGTTTTCAGCTGAGATCATGTCATTTTTGATTGACTGGATTGCGGTGTGCAATTCTATCAGTGCGTCATCGTATAACAATGGTGATTCAGGTCGGTTCCTTTGGAACCAAATCCAAGCACCATATATGAGAAGTCCAACACCAAGTACCAGCAACCAATTCATTCGATCCTCAAATTATCCGTAGAGTAGTGGTAATATTTTATCAAATTATTGATGTTCATTGTGTACTTTTTCTAATTTTTTCTGTTGGTAAAATTATCAAATCGAGGAAATTTCGCAGGAAGATGTGTTATACAATTCCATCATTCGATTCTGTAAGGATATGCAAGCGTCTATGCACTGGCTAAAGTCTATCATTGGTATTGGGGTCTATCCTGGATTATCCAAACACCTTCTGTTTCCAGTAAAAACTCTGAATGTACTGGCAATAGTTGGCTTTGTAGGCACTCTTGGTGCGATTGCTTGGTCAATTTGGCGCGCAGATCCTTGGGGACTATATTTGGTGCCTCTTCTAGGATTTGTGTTTGTATTGGGGTTGAATTTTAAGAGGCAATATTATGTTGCTGCAGTCACGGAGGTGACTGTTACAATTGGATCCGTTTTGATCTTTGGTGCGGCATCTTCGAATCCCACATGGTACCTATGTCTACTACCGGCCATTGTCTTTCCATTTTTTATATTTTCAGTCGAGCAAAAGACGACGATGATTGTAACTTCGGTAGCCTCATTATTGACGTACATCGTGACGGAACTGATGGGTAACAACGGACAATTTCCATTTATTGAATTGGGAGTAGGCGGTGGGATGCTGGCATTTGCCTATTTGTCTAAGCGCTCGAACGAACTTGTAGAGCTGGCTTTGCTAGAGGAAAGGGCTACGTCTGAGCATCTTCTGAACAACTTCTTACCCGCTAAGATAGCGAAAATTCTCAGAGAAAATGGAAATAAACCTCCAATGATTGCAGAGCGATTTGATCATGTCACCGTTATATTTTGTGACATTGTCAATTTCACCCCAATGAGTGAAAAACTATCGCCGGAGAAGCTGGTTGCAGTTCTCAATCAGCTGTTTACTCAGTTCGATATTTTGATCGAGAGGTACGGACTCGAAAAGATCAAAACAATCGGAGACGCGTACATGGTAGCGGGCGGCGTTCCAAATAAGATGGAGGATGCTGAAGAGGCCGCGGCAGATTTTGCTCTTGAAATGTTGGAAGTCGTTAGACAGTTCGATCAAAAGTTCAAGCATGGATTGGATATGAGGATTGGCATGCATTGTGGTCCGGTTGTTGCAGGAGTGATTGGAAAACAAAAGTTCACTTATGACATGTGGGGAGATACAGTCAATGTGGCTGCGCGGATGGAAAGTCACGGTTTGCCTGGGCAAATACACATCTCTGAGGCGATGGCGGACAAGTTGAAAGATAAGTATCTTCTGGCACAGCGTGGATGGGTAGAGGTCAAAGGAAAAGGCTTGTTGCAGACCTTTTGGGTGAAGCAAAAGGAAATCCATCAAGGTCGGAAAGAACCCAGTCAACTCATTGATCCGATAGTCGAAGATACCAATAAACCAAAACCAGTGTCAACTATTGAAAAACCTTCTACATCGAGTTCTGTAGACCCACCGAAGGCATCTATTTCCTCGGAGAAAAAAGAGGCCAAATGGGCGAAACGGTATCAGAAAAGGACGAAGGACGTGAGGGATGATAAAGACAGTCCGCGACCGAAGCAACCTTCCAATAAATCTGTACAAGCCTCAGGGGCAGTGACCACTGAGAAAAAAAAGTTTTGGGAAAAGTAAAGAACCCCTTGTAAAATTTGTGACTCACGTTAATCGTTGTTTAGAATCAGTTCTAATCTGATTCAAGTCAATTTTTGGAGGTCACATGACTATTTTAGTAGGGCGAAAAGCACCCGATTTTACAACACAAGCCGTTCTCGGGGATGGAGAGGTTGTAGAAGATTTCAGTTTTTCAAAAGTAACATCCGGTAAGTATGCAGTACTTTTCTTTTACCCATTGGATTTTACTTTTGTATGTCCAACAGAACTGATCGCAATGGACAAACGTTTCAAGCAATTGCAAGAGTTGAATGTTGAAGTGGTAGGTGTATCAATTGATTCTCATTGGACGCACAATGCATGGAGAAATACAGATCCAGACGACGGTGGTATTGGTGAGATCCAGTATACTTTGGCTGCAGATATGGATCACTCGATTTGTCGTGCGTACGGTGTAGAATCTGATGGTGGTGACTCACATTATCCCGCTGGTGTTGCGATGCGTGCAACATTTATCATCGATCCAACTGGTATTGTGCGACACATGACTGTCAATGATGAGCCGTTGGGTCGGAATATGGACGAAGTGTTGCGTATTGTACAAGCGTATCAATACTTCAAAGAAAAAGGTCGCGTTTGTCAGGCAGGTTGGGAAGCTGGTGATGCTGGTTTTGAGCCTGGTAAACCAGAAAGTGTTGCAACATTCTTGGGTGACAATGCAGACAAGTTGTAAGTCGCTATAAAACTGGCGTTCTAGAAGGGGGTGATTGTGCCTCCTTCTTCTTTTTTTATAAGTCAGACGTTGTGAAAATAACTGTATCGTGCATGAGCCATGGTCTAAAAAACTAAGAAAGGTCCCAGAAGGACCTTTCATTTGGATATTATCCAAAACAACAAACAACCATAATGAACAATATGGAGGTGATGAGACTTGAACTCACGACCGCTTGACTGCCAGTCAAGTGCTCTCCCAACTGAGCTACACCCCCAAAAGCAAATGTTTTATAACTAAGTAGATGCATCGATGCAAGTCATTTCCCTTCTTTCCTCGAAAATGAAACGGTCTTTTCGGTGTTCAGCCAGACTCTTTCAATTTACAATCAAATCATGATTAAATAGAGAATGCTAAGAGTTTGACCGATCGTTGTATCAGCGGTATGCCAATGGGATTTTGGTTTGGATGATCAATGGACGAAGGCCTTCACAGAGCATTCCTGCAGATCGAATGAGTCTTCGTATGGTATTTTGTTTACGAGTGGTCAGGTGATCAAAGCACTGGTCGTATACGATTGGCGCTAAAAATCGACGCATAGAATCGCGTGTCAACACCATATTCTTTTGCAGTAGTGTTTCTAGGACATTCTCCATTTCCGATAGATCTGTAAAATGTTTTCTCCCTTCAGAGAATACCTTCATTGAGTTGTCCAATAAGTTTTTACAGACCTGAACCATTTGCTCATGGTACTCATCTTTACTTGTCAGGTGCATTAAAGTTACAAGATTCAATAACGCAACCCCTGCTTCACTGTGACCCAATGATTTACGTAGAGATTCTCTAGGGGTATCAGATGCAAATAACTCATCGACTGATTCATTTGGTTTGATTGCACGAAGGATATATTGCTTTATGATGAAAGAGAAATTCGCTTCTGCCTCAAGCAAATCAGATTTCATGGATGTAAGATTTGAATTCCATTCAACCAATCCTTCACTTGGAAGTGTGCTTTCGTTCCACAGATTTTGGATTAGAGAGTGGAGGATGTTATTTTCAGCTGCCGAGTTCGCGTACTCAATACCGTATGTATACATGCAGTGTTTGAGAAGACCTGCTGGAGACAGAGAGGGGATATTTGTTAGCTCTCCCATAACTGATGTGTGATTGCAGTTGAGAATATTGACCGTTAGCATGTGGATGAATTTTGCCAAGTCATAAGTCTCTTGATGTTTCAGGTGCTGTTCCGGTGTCGGAGTGTTGCCTTCTAAGACATCCATCAT
The DNA here is from genome assembly GCA_937911635.1 of uncultured Pseudomonadota bacterium. Classification (GTDB taxonomy): domain Bacteria; phylum Myxococcota_A; class UBA796; order UBA796; family UBA796; genus CAJWHX01. The sequence continues at coordinate 5,068 of CALDQI010000090.1, forward strand.
AATGGTGTTGGAATCATCAGAAATACGCATCTCAGTCGAACATATGTGACGAGTTCTTCGGAGTACTCCAGTTTCTTTATCTCGTCTCAATGAGCCATGGTGATGTCCTTTGTTCAAGACATCTTGGGCTTCATGTTGGATTGACTTCTGAAGATACAAAAGAGCCTGTTTGTGTGAACTGACATTTTCCTTTTGAATAATTACATCATTTACATAAAATGTAGAATTAAAATAATCACAAATCTTACGACGTTTTGTATTATACATAGATTGTAATAGTTTATTACATTGTTCTACACCACCATTATATTTATGTTGTGGTGTAATAACTGAAAATTTACCATAATTATCATTTATATTTTTAAATATTTCTGTTAATCTTTCATCTGTAAATGTGGTTTCATTAATAAAAATCATTTCATTATCATCAAAATCCGCTGGATTTAGTGCATTAAAGGTACATTTTTTTATGTTATTTAATAATACCTGCTT
>CALDQI010000091.1:0-4655 GCA_937911635.1 uncultured Pseudomonadota bacterium
GGTCTGATTGTGGCAGTTGGTCAATCTGTGGAAGTTCCGGATGGGGCAACCATTGTTGACGGTACCGATCAGTATGTGATGCCCGGTTTGATTGATGTTCATTCACATATGGGTGTGTATCCATGGCCCAGTGCCAGAGCGCATGGGGATGGCAACGAGGCCACCGATCCAGTCACCGCTCGTGTACGGGCAGAGGACTCATTCAAGGTCGAAGACCCCGCTTTGTCGAGAGCGAGAGCCGGTGGAATAACCACCATCCAAGTCTTGCCGGGCTCTGCCAACTTGATTGGTGGGGAAACGGTGACCTTAAAACTACGACCATCCAGAACTCTAGAAGGACTGAGGTTTGAAGGTGCCCCAAGAGGTATCAAAATGGCGTGTGGTGAGAATCCGAAACGTGTCTACAGTGGGGATGAAAATGGACCCCAAACGAGGATGGGCAATCTGGCGTACATGAGACAAGTTTTTCAATCCGCTCAGGATTATGAAGAAAGACGTGCCGGTAAAAATCCACCGCCAATGGACCACAATCAAGAAACCATCCTTGATGTTCTGAATGGTGAGATTCGTGTACACATTCACTGCTATCGTCACGACGACATCGAGGGTGTTTACCGTGTGATGGACTCGTTTGATATTCAAGTGGCGTCTTTTCAGCATGCCTTAGAAGCCTATAAAGTTCGAGACATCATCATCGAGCATGGAACCTCGATAGCTACGTGGCCAGACTGGTGGGGGTTTAAAATGGAGGCCTATGATGCTACACCATACAACGCAACACTCTTTAAGCAAGCAGGTGGAGTGGTGGCGTTGCATTCTGATTCAGCAAATACAATTCAGAGGATGTATACCGAGGCAGCCAAGCAGCAACGGTACGGTCTAACCGAAGCACAGGTTCTTGAGATGATCACATTGGACCCAGCCAAGCAGCTTGGCATAGAGAATCATGTTGGAACACTAGAGGTCGGTAAACATGCAGATATCGCAATGTTCAACAAGCACCCACTAGATGCCTACACGCTGGTCGTGAAGACGTGGATCGACGGCGAGTTGGTATATGATCGCAGTGTGGAGGGTACACCCAATGCTCAACCGTAGACAATTATTGCAAACGACCATCGCCGGTGGATTGCTGGGTCCAAAAATGGCCTATGCAAAAAGACCGATGGGCGGTGTTATGCCTGCTCAAACCGATTTTCGATTTCACAATGCAACAGTGCTTGACGCCAAAGGAACCGTTCACCCCAATTGGGGTGGTGAAGTCAAAGAGGGCATTTTAAACTTGTCCAAAGACATCAGAGACGGCTCTGATTTGGGCGGGAAGTGGATTGTTCCAAATTTCATCGATGCTGGATGTACTGTTGGGCTGTATGAAGTGGAATTGGAATCCTCCACGCATGACGACTCGGAGTCTGGAGGCTCTGAGCAAATGATGCTAATAGCCGGTGATGGATACAATCCCCTCAGCGAAACCATACCGACAATTCGGGCCAATGGAATCGGATCTGTGATTCTTCATCCTTCCTTTAATCGTCTTGTAGCTGGATCGATGAGTCTTGTTCACTTGGCTGGCGTAACCCGTTCTGAAACTGTTGTTCCCGGTCGGTTGTCCGTATGCATTGGACTAGGAAGAGTCGGTAAAGGAAATGGAGGACCCAGTACTCGAATGGGAATCGCCGCTCGTTTGAGGGAAATCTTTACCGATATGTCCCCAACGCCTCCACCAGTCAAAACCCCCAAATGGAAAAGGGCTCCCGAAATTCCAGAGCTGAAAGGCGAAGAAGCAATCTGGCGCAAGGTTGCTGATGGAGAGATCCCAGTTGTATTTTCTGCTCAGCGAGCAGACGATATCGAACTCGCGATATCCTTGATCACTGAGTTTGAACTGTCTGGAATGATTTTGGGCGCCGCAGAAGCTTGGATACATGCCGAAGCCTTAGCCGAGCACAATATCCCACTCTTGTTGGGAAATCTCACTGTTCAACCGAGTTCTTTTGAACATTTGCACGCACGATATGACAACGCCAAAATCTTACATGACGCCGGTGTCCAGTTTGCTTTTCGAAGCGCTTCGAACCACGATGCAAGGCGGTTGCCGTCTGAAGTCGCCGTTGCTGTCGCGCATGGATTACCTTTTGAAGCAGCCATTCAGGCGCTCTGCTTCAATGCGACCCAGTTGTTTCCGATGGATGAACCGTATGTCATCGGGGAAAATGAGGCGACGGTCGCCAATTTCTTCATCTGTGATGGAGATCCTTTGCAGCCCAAAAATGACATTCATCAAATGTGGATAGACGGTCGCCAGTGTGATCTTCGTTCAAGGCAAACCGATCTGTATGAAAAGTACAAAGATTTGTAGAACTTTTCAAACCCAAACAATATCGGTATGGCAGAGAGTTTCATAATTGAAGGGTACATCTTTGGTAGCAAAATATCTGTCCAAAATCACAATTGGCATAAAAATTGCTAGATGTTTGTTAGACTAATAGTATAGCAACCTTCCACCAGTGAAACTCATGTCGATGAACCTCTCCATCAGCCTTCAGCAACAGCAGAAAATGGTCATGACGATGCAGATGCATCAGGCTTTTCAGCTGCTCCAAGTGACCGGGCAAGAACTGGAAGACACTCTTTTGGAAGAGATTAGAGAGAATCCGGCATTGGAATTGGATGAAGACTCTGAGGCTCTCTCTGAACTCGAACAGCAACGCATTGTAGAAGATCGCCAGCGAAAATCTGAAGAACTAGAAGATCGCAATGGGGTGGGTGAAGAACAAGAGATAGACTGGGACACCTTGATTGAAGCCGGTCAAATGGTGGTGAGTAAACGTGTCGTAGGCGGATATGCCTTTGATGATATGCCGTCTTTCGAAGAGCATACAGCAAGCTCTACGACGCTTTATGATGAGTTGATGGAACAGTTTCGATTGGAACTCTCGACAGACGGGGAGCGCCTTGCGGGAGAGTTCATTCTTGCGTCTTTGGACGACAGTGGATTTCTCGACTCACCCCTTGAAGAAATTGCGATGGAAACAGACACCGACATGGATGATGTGGAAGGGGCCATTCTCATCATTCGAGAATTGGAGCCCATTGGATGTGGTGCGCAGAATATGATTGAGTCTTTGGTCTTTCAGGCGGAGATTTTGTACCCTGAAGATCCATTCTTTCCCGATTTGATTCGCAATTACCTTCCAGAGTTTGAATTCAAGCAGTACGAAGCGATTGGTGTCGAGGCGGATATGCACCCCGAAGATGTGGAGGAGTATCATCAGATGCTTCTGAAACTCAATCCAAGACCGGGCAGTGTGTTCGGTGCCGCACCGCAACCCATCATCAAGCCCGATGTGAAGATCGCTCGATTGGGTAACGAGTGGAAAGTACTCTCGACGGACGAGGGAACTCCGAGGATCCGTCTCAGCCACAAGTTTCAGCAGCAGCTTCGCGAAGCCAGTTTGAAAAGAGAAGACAAGGCCTTTATGTCAGAGTTTCAAAAGAAGGCTGAGTTCTTTCTCCACGCACTGCTCCGTCGCGAGAAGACCATCTTGCGGGTGACCCGTTCCATCTTAGATCGTCAATTGGAATATTTTGAGTTTGGAGAAGAATACTTGAGACCGCTTGCACTTCGTCAAGTCTCTGAAGATACTGAGCTGCATGAGTCCACCATCTCGCGATCGACCGCCAACAAGTATGTAGAGACCCCCAATGGCATCTTTGAATTGAAATGGTTCTTCTGCTCTGGTGTGAAGGGGCTCTATGGCGATGAATACGCTCAGCAGGCTATTCAAGTCAAGATTCGCCGATTTATCGAAGATGAAAACCGTCAAAAACCTTTCTCTGATCAAGCCATTCAGAAGAAACTGTCGGAAGAGGGCATTCAAATCGCCCGCCGGACTGTCAGTAAGTATCGCGAGTCGATCGGTATTCCATCGGGGCGTGATCGAAAGAAACGCTATGCGGTTCTTGCGGTGAGTTGATTAAGCGTCGTCGTTTACTCTAGACAACAATGCCGGAAAGACTAGAATCCCAAACATCCACCACATAGAGGGTGGTAGTAGTCCGTGTGTGGTCAGTTCACGCAGGATGTCCGGTTGCAACCAGTAGGCGACCCCCACCATGCCCAGAAGTGGATGAATCAAGCTGAGAAGGGTTCCCACAGTCCACGGCAATGCGAGAATCGGATCGACAATGCTGAATCCAAGTGCCGAGAGGCCAAACCAGCCAACCGCATTTCCCTTGAACCATCCCTTGAAATGAATGAGACTCCCCATCAACGCAATGATTGGAAGGACGAAGAGGGCACCCATCCACCATCCGTTGGGTTCGAGTCCATAGAGTTGATAAATGGCGATTTCTTGGTCGCCGAGGGGCAATACGTTCAATAGTGTCGGGATACTCGCGAGTCCACCTATGCAGAGTGAACCAACCAATGCAAGGAGCGTAGAGACAACGTGCAGTCCGCTCTTGTATATCCGCTGTATTCCAATACCGACGGCGACTGCTATCAGTCCCCACATCATCCACCAAGGAAGAAGGACCGTTCCCAGCGTGGCGGAGGTTTGGACGGAATTGGTGTCGGTGTTGGACCAGTCTGTATCCACGATGGTTTCGAGTGTCGTGAGGAGCTCTTTGACGCTGCTGGGATCGTACTCGAT
>CALDQI010000092.1:0-2311 GCA_937911635.1 uncultured Pseudomonadota bacterium
GACATCGATCCGTCGCTGGTGCTCACCTGGTACGTCGACAGCGACGAAGACGGCTATGGCGACGCCAGCACCACGGTCATCGACTGTGCCCAGCCCTCTGGGTACGCCGAGACCGATGATGACTGCGATGACACCGACGAGAACCGCAACCCCGATGCAAGCGAAGTCTGCGATGAAATCGATAACAATTGTAACGAAGAAGTCGATGAAGGTGTGACATCAACATTCTACACGGATTTTGATGAGGACAACTATGGCGATGGAAATCAACCCATCGATGCCTGTGAACGCCCAGAGGGATATGTTGAAGACAGTACAGACTGTCAAGATGATGATACACTCATACACCCGGGGGCAATCGAGATTTGCGATGATCAAGATAACAACTGCAATGGACAGGTTGATGAATTCGGTATTGATGGAATTACATGGTACGAAGATGGGGATGAAGATGGATTTGGTGATCCCAATTCAACGCAGCAGTCGTGTTCTCAACCTGCAGGATATCTATTAGATAGTAGTGACTGCAATGACAACGACGAAAACATCCATCCCAACCAAGGAGAGGTTTGTGATGGTGTTGATGAGGATTGCGATGGCTTGATTGACAACGAACCTGTCATTGACATCAATTGGTTTTTTGATGGAGATGGAGACGGATTTGGAAACCTAAATATCGGTGTAGCTTCATGCGAACAACCACAAAATCATGTCACCAACTCTGATGACTGTGACGACCAAGATAATGACATTTATCCGGCAGCTCCAGAATACTGCAATGGAGAGAGTGATGATTGTGATGAAGAGATAGATGAAGATGCAATAGATGCACTTACCGTATATCCAGATATCGATGGTGATGGCTATGGAGATCAAAATACAGAGATGTCCATGTGTATCGTTGAGGATGGATACACTTTGAATAACAGCGACTGTGATGACAGTATCGAAATGGGAACCTCATTCAATCCAGACCAACTTGAAATCTGTGATGGGTTTGACAATGACTGTAACGGTCAAATCGATGAGCAGGGAGGAAGTGAAATTTCCATTTGGTATATGGACAATGATGGGGATGGTTTTGGAGACATTCAAAATCCACTGGCTGCTTGTGGAAATCCGGATGGATATGTCGATAATCCAAATGATTGCGATGACTCAGATACGGGTGAGGGCATCAATCCCGATGCTACGGAAATCTGTGATGGCATCGACAACAACTGTGATGATTTCACTGACGATGAATCTGCTTCAGATGCAACAACTTGGTACAGAGACGTGGACAATGATACATTTGGTAACCCAGATGATAGTGCGCTTGCTTGTTCGGAACCAATTGGCTATGTCGCTGATATGACAGACTGTGATGATGGCAATCAAAGTATTTACCCTGATGCTGATGAATTGTGTAACGGAGAGAGTGACGATTGTGATGAAGAGATAGATGAAGATGCAACAGATCTAACAACTTGGTACGTCGACAATGATGAAGATGGTTTTGGAGTTTCTTCATCATCAGATATCACCAGTTGTACCGCCCCTGATGGATATGCTACTGAAAATGGAGATTGTGATGATACTGATGATACAGTCAATCCCGATGAAACGGAAGTCTGTGATGACATTGACAATAACTGTCTTGATGGTATCGATGAAGGACTCTTGGGAACAACTGACTGTCCCTATCAAGATTGTAAAGAGATCTTAGATGCTGACTCCTCCATGTCGAGTGGATTGTATACCGTCTTATCCGATGGAAACCCAATAGAAACATGGTGTGATATGACAACAGATGGAGGTGGATGGACATTGGTTGGATATTCTTTCAACGACTCTGTAAGTACGTCGAGCGGCAACCGAAATATCTATTCTCTGCAGTGTGGAGGTGGTAGTTTTGAACCAGGAGTCAGAGGAGCAACCAGTGCATCTATTGCTTCTGCTGAGTTGGCACATGGTAGTACAGAGATCGCCTTTAGTTTCGGTAGTACATCATCCACAGGTGATATGGACACCTATACCTATGCGTGGAAATTTGCCATTCCGGATCCTTCCTCAGTCACATTCGTCAATCATTCCTACTATGCTGATTTCTCAAGTGCTGGACCCTGTGTTGGTGTCACTGTAGAAGGAATTATTGGGGATAGTAACACCTACAGTAAATACACGCTTAAAAATTCTCTGGGCACCTCTTGGACGGATACATATCCCACAGGATATGGAGCCTCGGATACAAGTGATTGCGTCAATCATGACGGAGGTCCCTTTGTGACTTCTGTGCATACGGGTTCACACCATTATGCTTGGAGCGGTG
>CALDQI010000093.1:0-7716 GCA_937911635.1 uncultured Pseudomonadota bacterium
ACCTCAGATTTGATTTTTGTCAGGTCAAGATTGTAGTGATACCAATAAAGTAGGATTCAATCTAGGAGAAGAACATGTTGATGTTACTGAGTACACTTGCACTGGCTGTTGCAGATGAGAAGGATGAGCAAGATGAAGACGGCGAAGAAACTCCTCCATCTATAGAAGAAGAAGTTGAAGATTGGACCTATTATGCCGGTCTTTTCGATCTCTATTTAGATCCAGAATCCGGAGATCTCAAAATGGTGATCGACGTAGAGGATCTGGGAAAAGAATACATTCACTTCATACAAACGAAAGATGGCGTATTGGAAGCTGGACATTTTCGTGGTAGTTATCGTGGAGAACTCGTCTTTCGAATTGAGAAATCCTATGACAAAATTGAGTTCATTCAAGAGAACACCAGTTTTTACTTTGATCCTGAGAGCCCAATTTCTAGAGCGCAAGAGGCCAACATCAGCCCATCTGTATTGGCAGCCCTTGATATCGACGTGACAGATGAAGATGAAGAAGGAAACCCCACTCGATATCTGATCGATGCTGGAGAGCTGTTCCTGGATGAAGTGTTTGCACAAATCAAACCCTCTTCCAGAGGAGGCGGTGGTGATCGTTTCAATCTCGGTTCTCTCAGTGGTAGCAAAACGAAATTTGTCAGTATCCAAAACTACGATGGAAACAGTGACTTTGTGGTTGATTATGTCTTTGAGAACAGTCGCCCCACCAACTATGGTTCCGATGCTGTAACCAATCCCCGGAATGTCACTGTACAAATGCACCATTCGATCATCGCGATGCCAGACAATAATTATACACCTCGCATCGATGACTTTCGCATTGGGTATTTTAACAATCGTGTGACCGACCAGACCTCTGCAGAGCCAACCCCATATCGCGATTTGATCAATCGATGGGACCTGGTAAAAAAAGATCCTACTGCTGAAGTTTCGGACCCAGTTGAACCCATTGTTTGGTGGATGGAAAACACCACACCAGTACAGTTCCGCGAAGCCGTCAAAGAAGGGGCTGAAGCATGGAATGTTGCATTTGAAGCAGCAGGATTCTCAAACGCAGTGGTTGTTAAAATGCAGCCAGATGATGCCGACTGGGATGCTGGTGATATTCACCACAATGTTCTGCGGTGGACAGCATCTCCCATGCCTCCATTTGGTGGATACGGACCCTCTTTTCCCAATCCTAGAACGGGACAACTATTGGGTGCCGACATCATGCTTGAATGGGTATATGTGAACAACCGATACAAGTATCAAGATCTATATATGCCTGAACAGACTACAAGTCATGAGCATACCGACGGGCACTTCTGTGATTTCCCAATGTTTTTGGCAGACAATCTCGATCTGGGTCTTGGAGCATTGGAAGCCCGTGGTGCGAGCAATGTTGAAGTAAACGAACTCATCCACCAAACCATCAAACATTTGGTATTGCATGAGGTGGGTCACACATTGGGTCTGAATCACAACATGAAGGCCTCTCAAACTGTGTCATTGGAGAATCTCCACAACACAAGTTGGACAGATAAGCACGGTTTGGTCGGTTCAGTGATGGACTATACCCCTATTAATTTGGCGCCAAAAGGAACCACTCAGGGCAAATACTTTGCAGATGCCCCAGGTTCTTACGACATCTGGGCTATTCAGTTCGGATATGATCCAGATATGCAAGGTGATAAGCGAGAGGCCCACCTGAAACGTTCCTTGGAGCCACTCCTGACCTTCGGGAACGATGCAGACGACATGCGTTCAGCGGGTAAGGCCATCGATCCACGAGTCAATGTTGGAGACATGTCGGGCGATACACTCGCATGGGGTGAACAGCGTCTCGCTCTAGTATCAGAAACCATGGAAAATTTATACACAGTCAGCTTAAAAGAGGGAGAGTCATTCCAGCGACTCTTCAACAACTTCAATACTCTTCTGCGCCAAAAGTCCTCCGTCGGTGGAATCCTATCTAGATATGTGGGCGGTGTATATGTAGAGCGTGGTACCACGGAACAATTTTCAGACATTCAACCGTATACCCCAGTACCAAAAGAGACTCAGGTTGAAGCCATGAGTATTTTAGGGGCCAATTTCTTTGCACCCGAAGCCTTCGAACAAGAGCTGGAGTTTTTACCCTATCTCCAACGGGAACGACGCGGATACGATTTCTTTGGTGTTACGGAAGACCCAAAACTCCTTGAATCCATTGAGCGTGTTCAATCGAACATCCTCCGACATTTACTACATCCAACGGTACTCCGAAGAATTGAAAACTCCGCTCTATATGGAAATGAGTACAGTATTGATGAGGTTGTCGGTGATCTAAGTAAACAAATGTTCTTTGGGGACTTACGTGGTGATATCAATCCACATAGACAACGTCTACAAACCATGTATATCGAAGAACTGTTGTACATCTTAAACAATAAAGACTACATGTATTCATCTACGGCTGAGGCTGTTGCCCACCAGAATTTGCGAACCATTCAAGCTTGGCTTGCACTGAGTTGGGGTGGGGATGTGGCTTCAAAACGACATCGTCAATATCTACGTCAAATGTTGAGTTCCCAGTTGGACAGCTAACCTCTACAGCTACACGGTATGCATAGAACAACATCCATACAAACAGGCATCGCATCGCGATTCGACCCTCCATGTCTACGATATTGGGACCGCAAGTTTCGAACCATGCATTTGTGGACTGACTGGATCGCCGTTAAAGAAAGGGTCGAATCTGAATATAGGTTTATTCAACACCATCTTGAATGCACTCATCGTGAGGCCAAGAAAATGGCTTTGATGTCCTACATTGAAAGTACAGGAGGGGAACAGGACAATCCGTTTTTGGCGGCCCATATGACATTCGTACAAAGCATCAGCGATATAGAACTGCCACTATTTTTGTGTCATCTTTGTATTGGAACAGACATTCAAAATGGCCACTCAGAAATACACGCCATCGGGCTGTACAAGGACTGGTTGGAAGAAGATCCGGAGAATCCCGTTTTTGGAGACTGGGCATTGACATCAGAATTGCGGATCGTTCCCTTGCATACCTGGCTTAAGATTCAAGGGAATCAAAGCAATACAGAATCCTAACAATTCATTTTGCCGATTGTGTTTCCTGCAATCTAGAACACACTTCTTCTGGCAAAACAAACCACCTTAGACCATTGAACCTTTCTGTTGTATCGATGCTAGCAACAGATTGTGGATCCACACTCCGTATAGAAGCCAGCAAGGCTTTTGCCTCGTCGATATAATCAGGTAAGACCCATTCTGGTGCCGTCATGTGACGCGCTGGATAGGAAAGATGCCCATTGCGATATCGAAGATTGTGTAGACGCATTCGAACCTTAGCCTTGGCTTCACGATGCTTCCATTGTCCCGTCATCGGATCAAACTTATACAGAGGCAATAATTTCCACCCCTCCGTTGCGATAATTTCCACTGCTTGGATCAAAAATTCAAAGGTTTCTTCTGAAATGAAATAATTGAAGTTCAATCGGGCCCATCCAGGTTTAATCCCTTCACACCCCCGCAAGACTTCCTGCTCGAAGGCTTGAGATGTCGTCAAGTCAATCCCAAGCAGTCGATGTCCATACGGACCCGCACAGGAACAGCCACCTCGAGCCTGAATACCAAACAAATCATTCAGTACAGCCACGACAAAATTATGGTGTAAATACCGCTCTCCATCTCGAATCATGAACGAGACGATAGACAGCCTCCAAGAGTTGGGATTCCCTAGAATTTGAATGTTGGGATGATCGGACCAAATTTGAATGGCGCGTTGAATATACCCTCTCTCTGCATCGCGAATGGCTTGATGACCCACACTTTCTTTCAGTTGAAAGATGAGTCCTGCTCGAATGGCGCCAACGATATCCGGCGTACCGCCTTCTTCACGATGGATCGGGCAGTCCAAGTATCGATGTTCCTTTCCGTTGACATATGAAACGGTACCACCTCCAGGCATTGCAGGTACTCGATTGGTAAACAGATGGCGCTTGGCCACCAAAATCCCTGGTGTACCAGGTCCACCGATGAATTTATGAGGAGAAATAAAGATGGCATCTTTATAAGCCAAATGACCCAACTCTCCTTCCTCTTGCATATTCATCTCAATCTCAACATAGGGTCCTGCTGCGGCAAAATCCCAAAAGGACAATGCGCCATATCGATGCAGCAATATTGCAATCTTTCCGGTTTTAGAACCAATACCGGTCACGTTAGATGCCGCTGAAAATGAACCAATCTTTAATGGACGATCTTGAAAACGTTGAAGTTCACGTTCAAGATGCTCCAAATCAATCTGACCATCTGAGTTTTCATCAATGGTCACGACATCTGCAATGCTCTCTCTCCAAGGCAATTCATTTGAATGATGCTCATAGGGACCAATAAAGACCACTGGACGATCTTCGGGAGGAATATGCTGTGACAGATTGTATCGATCGTCCAATTTTGCTGGAAGTCGAATGTTCAGCACATCCACGAGTTTATTGATGGCAGATGTCGCACCGGAACCACAAAAAATCACGACATCCTCATCCCCGCCTCCAACAGCATCGTGAATGATTTGTCTAGCGTCTTCCCGAAATCGAGTCGTTTGCAATCCTGTACCACTACTCTCTGTATGGGTATTCGCATACATCGGCATGACTTCATCTTGAATGAACGTTTCGATGAATGACAATGAACGACCCGAAGCCGTATAGTCTGCATACGTCACACGTCGTTCACCGAACGGAGATTCTATGACTGTATCATCCCCTACAATAGATGCTCGAATCGTTTCTATCAGTTTCTCGCTTTCACGTACTGCGGAATCTTTCATGGTACCCCCTTCCAAAATGGAATAGGAGCCCTAAAATGTCGGCCTTTTTACAAACAAAGAAGACAATCCCCTATCCATGCGCTCTATTCTAGCACGCAAACGAGCATTCTCGGCGTCTTTCTCTGCGAGATCGTCTTTCCAAGAAGATTCCTTTGCATAAACATCGCGACGCATGCGCTCTGCCTGTTGTGCCAGCTGACGCGCAGCAGACTGCACAATCCCCATTTCAAGTCTGAGAACCTCCAACTCATCTTGGGCATCATCGCGCTGGGCTTGAAGTTCTGCAACAATTGTGCTTCCGGTTTGTCGAAGTTCTTTTACCAAAGCCTCTTTGTGAGTGTGCTCTCGAGTCCACGTTTCCACTTCTCTCAATAAATCGGCGCGTTGCTCTCGTATGTTAAGTAACTCAGCCTCTAACTCGACGTGTTCCTCTCGTATGTGAAGCAACTTAGTTTCCAACTCGACTTCTCGTTCTGACACCGAGGATTCCTGTTCTGACGACTCAGCCTCTGAAGATCTCGGAGAGGTCGCAACAAGCGTTTGAGCGGCTTCATATTGCTCTTGCAGTGCGGTCCGCTCTGTTGACCAAGTACGTTCAGCAATAGACCATTCCGATCGAACATTATCAAGTTCAACCTCAAGGGCCGTATGCTGTATTTGCAGATCTTGCAATTGGGTTTCAACTGAACGAAGGTGCTTCAATTCTGTCAATAAATCTGCCAGTTGCTCACGCAGCAACACAATCGTATCTTGCCGCTCAGTCAATTCTGTCCGGACTTGTTGCAATTCATCTGTCAGACTGGTCAGCCGCTCTGACTCATCAAGTTGATTGCGCTCTTGGTCTGCAGTAAACCGAACTTCCATCTCTGATATACGCTCTTGTAGACGTTGATTGTCCTCTTCTTGTTGCCTGATGGAATTTTCAGACTGTTCAAGAGAAGAACGAACAGAGGTCAACTCGTCTAAAGTTCCTTGATGCTTAGATTCTAGAGTTGTCTTCACCTGTTTAAATTCTTCTTGAGTCGAAGCGAGATGCTCTGCATGTGCAGTCTCCAGATCGGTCAACTGCGTTTCATATGCCTGACTCTGCTTCTCCAGTCCTGCTGCGTGCTCTTCTTTCAGCGCACCCACCTGTAAATCATGGGTCTCCGTCGTAGCAGACAACGCCTGTGTTGTGTCTTCTAGCGTAGAACGCAACGTCACCAGTTCTTCTTCGAGCGATTGAAGCGTGGTCTGCAAACGGTCTCGCTCTTCAGAAACAGAATGAAGAGTGTGTTGAACACTGTCCAGTTCCTTCGACTTTTCCTGCAAGGATTCTGTTGTGTTCGTCAACTGTACTGACAGTGCCTCTATCTGCGTTGTCAATGTTTCAGTGGTCATTTCAGCGGTGTTCACTTGCTCAGTCAAATCTGCAATCGTTGCTTCCAATCCAGTCGTCGTCTCTTTTAGAGCCTCTTGCTCGACCAACAGCTGTTGACGTTGTTCACTCAACGCTTGATTTTCAGACTCTAGGGCTTGTGAAGCCTCTGTCTTCTCAGAAACATGTTTTTGAAGCTCTGTAAGCTCTTCAGCACGTCTGGTCATATCCATTTCAAGTTTAGTCAGATCGGCCTGCAAGGTGTCCATAACCGAGTTCTTTTCACTCAATGTGTTCTGCGCATCTTGAAGTTGCTGTTGAATCTCTGACTTCTCCGCATGAGCACTGTCCAAATCTGCCTGCATTTTAGAGTGCTGAGCCTCCATCTTTTCCACTCGTGACCACATATCATCGCGTTCACCAATAACAAGAGCTGTCTGAGTTTCCAGTTCTTGATACGCTAGATCTCGCTCGCGCAGTTGTTCCGTCACCTGCTGTACCTCAGCTGATTTGGTGGACAACTCCTCATCCGTCAAGGCTTCTACTGCGTCTGCCATCGACTGAGAGTCTTCAAGGGCACACTGCAATCTCGTTTGTTCTTCGGTTAACTGACGGACTTGTGCATGCGCATCTTCGAGTTCTTCTTCAATAAACTTTCGTTGACTCTCTATCTCCGATATGGCCTTTTGTAAATGTCCTAAGACCATATGATCCGAACCGCTGGTAGATTGAATACGCGCCTCTTCATTCTGAGCAGTTAAATCCCGAACCTGATCCAAAGTTTGAGACAACTGATCTTGCAATATCTTCCTCTCGGCCTCAGCATCCAACAATTGTTGTTCCCATTCTGGAGTTGCTTGAGACACATCATTCTCTACACTGTGACTGGTCAACTGCTCTGCAAGCCGCTGCTCCAGTTCATCTTGTCTTGCCAAACTCTCCTCGAGTGACTGCAACGTACTGTCAAGAAGTTGCTGCTGCTGTGTCCACTGCGCAGATTCTTCCCCTGTTGCCTGCTGCTCTCGTTCAGTCAGCCTCTGTGTCAGGTGTATATTGCGCTCTTCCAGCTGCTGAACTGTACCTTTGATTTGCTCAATCTCTGTTTTAGAACTTTGCAATCGCGCCTCTAAGGACTGAATTAACCTCGCTTCTTCTGTTCCATCTGCATCCCCTAGCAGCTGAGCCTGCAATGCTTGTGTAAGCCCATCAATCTCGAGCAGTAACTCTGTCTCCTTCTTAGACCCACCGCTCATTTCTTCAGCCTTTTGAATCCAATGGTCTCGCTCTTCTTGATGTATCCGCTCGATATCTTTCAGACGCTCCCTCAAGAGATCCAACTGTTGATTGAGGTGACTCTCACGATGATTGGATACTTCTAGACTGCGGGCACCATTCGATATCAGACGCTGTAAACCCACAAACTCTCGCTGCATCTGCTGTTCGCGAAGCTGACCGACATCTTGAGATTCTGTCAATCGTTCTTCGGCCTTTTGAGTCCGTGCCTGCAAAGCCTTCACAGC
>CALDQI010000094.1:0-7575 GCA_937911635.1 uncultured Pseudomonadota bacterium
TAATAAATCGTAGTAGGAGATTAGGGTTTCACCGTCTCGCAATGGCACAGGAAGAAGCTCTACCGATAGGGCATTAAGGTGAATTTGACCGGTGTTACCCATCCAAGCCAGCAGCGCTTCAATCAGATCGTATTTCCAGATGGTGTTGTCTGCATCAAATACCGCAAAGGGGTGCGGGTTGTCTTTGGTTCCTTCAATGGCCTGGTGAATCTGCTGACGATGTGCTTCAGACCAGAGGGTCAATTCCGGCAGAGGGGTATTCATCCTAGCTGTCCTGACCAAGCGTTTCGGAAAAGGGTTCGGTAGTCTTCTTCTGACAGGAGGGTGGGATTGGTTCCAGCAGTGGGGTCTTTGATAGAGTCTGGCGCCAATATCGCAATGTGACCTTCTGTAAACCCAACGTCTGCAAGCGTATGGGGAATGCTCAACGTCTTTCGTAGGACCAGTACCCATTCGAGCACAGTACAGTCTAGGTCAAGGTAGCGAGCGAGATTATCCATCCGGCCTGCAATGGCCTCTTCATTGAACTTCAGGACATAGGGCATCACGATGGCATTTGCCAAACCATGGTGAATGTGGAGGTGTGCACCCAATGGATGACTCATCGCGTGCATGGCGCCCAATCCCTTTTGAAAAGACGTGGCTCCCATCAAAGATGCCGCCAGCATATCTGCTCTGGCGTCTACATCGCTTCCATCTGCCACAGCTTTGAGCAAGGATCGATGAATGAGTTTTATGGCTTCCATGGCAATGCCGTCGGCTTGAGGATGATAGCCCGGAGCACACAACGCCTCTAGATTGTGAGACAGTGCGTCCATACCAACTGCGGCAGTGATCTTAGTTGGAAGTCCAATGGTGAGTGTCGGATCAGCGATAACCTTTGGAGGAAGCACTTTGGGATGAAAAATGATGGCTTTGCGACGCTCTTCTTCGTGTACAATCACAGAACAACGACCCACTTCGGACCCGGTGCCAGAAGTTGTTGGGACGGCAACGCATGGTACCATGGCAGATTCATCCACTCGAGTCCAGTAGTCTCCAATATCTTCAAAGTCCCAGAGAGGACGTGTTTGATGGGCCATTAGTGCGATGGCTTTACCCACGTCGAGAGCAGCACCGCCCCCAAATGCGATCACACCATCGTGGTTGTTGGCTCGAAGCTGTGCCACACCTTTATCCACATCTCCACCCACAGGGTTTGGCTTCATCTCAGAGAATACTCCGTGTTCCAGATTGGCTTCCGTCAAGATTTGCAACACAGACTGTGTCACATCCAGTTTGGCAAGTTGTGGATCTGTCACAAACAAAGGGTTTTGCATACCCAGTGCTCTACAGGCTTCTGGAAGTTCAGCGATTGCTCCGACGCCGAACCGAATGGGGGTTGGGAAATTCCAAGTCGTCACCATGATATCTCCAAGGTCAAAATAAACGGTGTTGAATGCTCTTACACTTTGCGAAAGTGAAAAGATTTTGGTCGGGTGAGGTGCTCGTAGCCCATTTTAGAGAGCGTACATCCTCGGCCGGAGTTCTTTACACCGACCCAAGCCAGCTGTGGATCGAGATAGTCACATCGGTTCATAAAGACTGTCCCAGTGTCTAGTTGATCCGCAATATCGAGTGCTGATTCCTCATCTTTGGTCCAAATAGACGCCGTCAGACCAAAATCTGAGTCATTCATCATTTGGATGGCTTCTTCATCGGATGAGACAGACATGATGCCGACGACAGGACCAAAGGTCTCATCGCACATGATGGACATACTGTGATTGACGTTGATGAGAACCTGAGGTGCCATGTACGGAGTGCCGTCTTTGGCATTTGGAAATAGGTTGGCATCAATGAGCGGTGTGGCTCCGGCATCAATGGCCTCTTGAATATGTGCCCGAACGTGATCGGCATTTTTGGTTCGAACCATTGGACCGAGTGTCGTATTGTCGTCCATGGGGTCACCGAGGACATAGCCTTTGACATGTTCGACAAATGTCTCCACAAACTGATCGTACAACGAATCATGTACGTATACTCGCTCAATCCCACAACAGGACTGACCAGAGTTGAAGAAGGCTCCATCGACAATGTTTTCTGCGGCATGTGCACAATCGGCATCGGATCTAACGTAGGCAGGGTCTTTTCCACCGAGCTCCAATCCAAGACCGATAAATCGATTGGAGACTGCTCGTTGTACAGCGTGTCCACCGTCTACAGAACCTGTGAAACCGACAAAGTTTACTCTGGAATCCTGAACTAGATCTGCGACTTGCTCGTGTGTACAATGCAATATTTGAAACGCATCGCCAAGTTCCTCTACCGTATTTGCTGCCTCCAAGAGTCGTTCTGCAACCAGTGCTGTTTGTTCCGAGTGCTTTAAAACAACGGTATTTCCAGCAGCTAGGGCAGGAATAATGGCATTGACAGCCGTTAGGTATGGGTAGTTCCACGGAGAGAGAACAACAACAACACCAAGAGGTTCACGACGAATGAAGCGTGTGAAGCCGTCCTGAACGGGCGGGAAGTAATCCGCCAATTGTTCAATCGCCATATCGAGCATGACTGTAGCGCGTTGTTCAAAGCCCGTAATCTCTCCGGCAGAGTATCGAATGGGACGTCCCATCTGCTGAGTTAATTCTGTTGCGAGTACGTCTTTGTTGGCGACGACAGCCGATACAAATTGTCGAAGGATGGTGACACGTTCTTCAATAGAACGTTGTTTCCAAGACGAACGGGCGGCGGAAGCTTTGTCTAGCATAGAATTGATTTCTTCACCAGTGGCGTATTCACGACGAAATAGAACAGTACCATCGATGGGAGAGATCGTTTCAAATGAGTGCATAATTGACTCCTGATGTAATCCAATGAATGATGTGTCTAGGCTTAAATGATTTCAAAATACCGACGCAATTCCCAGTCGGTAATCGCTTTACGGAACTCACGTTCTTCCCATTCACGAGTTGCAGCGAAGTGCTCTACAAACTCATCACCGAGCATTTCTCTGGCTGCAGACGACGTCTTCAATGCTTGAGCTGCATCCCACAACGTCATAGGCAACTTTAATTCGTCTGGAATGTCTTGAGTGTAGGCATTTCCGACGATGGGATCTGAAAGTTCCAATTCATGTTCAATCCCATACAAACCAGATGCCAACACGGCACTGAGTGCGATGTAGGGATTCACATCGGCTGCACATAAGCGGTACTCCAATCGTTGAGACTGTGGTGAGCCTGGAATGACACGAAGAGCACAGGTTCGGTTTTCAACCCCCCAAGTGGCATCGGTGGGTGCCCAAGCTCCAGGAACCAATCGAGAGAAGGAATTGATGGTTGGAGCCACCATACACAGGACCTCTGGCAGCATTTTTTGACATCCTGCGACGAAGTGGCGCATCGTTTTGCTCATGTTGTGTTTAGCATCTGGATCATAAAAGGCAGACTTCCCTTCTTTATCTGTTAGTGAGATGTGGAGGTGACCCGACTGACCTGGCCAATCATTGGACCACTTCGCCATAAAGCAAGCCATCTTGTTGTGTTTTTGAGCTCGGATTTTTGTGAAGGTTTTAAATAGGGCGGCTTTGTCACCAGCAGAGAGGGCATCGTCTACAATGATCGCGCCTTCAAATACCCCAGGTCCCGTTTCTTCATGGAGCCCCTCTAGTGGAAAGTCCATTGCTTCAGCAGTATTCAGGATGTCTTCATAGAGACTTTGTTCGCCATTTAACCGAATCATGGAGTAGCCAAACGTTCCAGGGGCAACCGGTTTGAGGTTCTGATAGCCCTTTTCACGCACAGAGTGTGGGGTTTCATCGAAGACGAAGAACTCAAATTCCAATGCTGCATTGGCATTGAAACCCATCGAACTTGCTTTGGCGATCATTCGCTCCAAAGAAGCCCGAGCACCGACTTTGCCATGTTCACCGACAAAAGACCCAATAAAGAGCAAGCAGTCTTCGTCTGGTAACTCACGACAAGTTGAGGGGTCAATCTCGACCAAGCCATCTGGATATCCAGTATGCCACCCCGTTACTTTGACATTGTCATAGAGTTGATCGTCACAGTCCCAGCCCAAGACGACGTCACAGAAGCCAAAGCCTTTGTCGAGGGCAGAAAAGAACTTGTTCTTAGCCATGTACTTGCCTCGAAGAATACCGTCGATGTCAAAGAGACCCACTTTGACATGTTTGAGTCCCCGTTCCTCTACTATAAGTTTGGCGTCTTCTATCGTTTTTACGTCGCGTGCCTTCATCTCGTGCTCCCATATTTGATTGCGGTCATTGGTATGTAAGTGTATATCATCCAAGTGGAGAATTCCGCCGAGAAATTGATCATTCGACTCTATTTCATTCAAAATAGACGTCCGAGTCCATATCGATTAGAAGTGGTCATGAGATCATAGAATGGAGACGCCATGTCCAATCCCGCTGCGCAATCAATGCAGGCTCCGATGAGTCCTGAATTGAAACAATGGCGTTTAAAAGTCTTTACCAGTACGTGGCTCACCTATTTTGGGCTCTATTTTTGCCGCAAAGCCTTCTATGCCGTGAAGGGAACCCTCGCAGAAGACTTGATGATTGATGAGACACAGCTCGGGTACATTGGATTCACGTATTTGCTCTGCTACACCATTGGACAATTTACCGCAGCCGGAACAGGTCGTATTTTTGGTGCTCGAAATCTGCTCTTGATCGGTATGGCAACCTCACTCATTACCAACATCATCTTTGGTTTTGCCGCCAATGTGTGGACCATTACTGTGTTCATGGGGGTCAATGGACTTGCTCAAGCTACAGGGTGGCCGTCAACAGTCGGGGTCATGGCCAATTGGACTACCCGTTCTGAACGGGGAACTCTGATGGGGGTTTGGGCGACCTGCTATCAGTTTGGGGGAGTGGCTGCCACAGCCTGGGCGGCTTGGTGGCTTAGTATGCAGGGGTGGAGAGGAGCCTTCTTTGCGGCTTCGAGTATACTGATGCTGATCTGGTTCTATGTCTATTTCTTTGTTCGCAATAAGCCAGAGGACGTTGGTTTGACATTGGATGATCCGGATGAACAAGCGGCACCTGATCCAGATAATGTTGACTCAACAGACAATGAGATTGCAGATGATGGTAAAATGTTTTCTTCGGGCGTACTGCAAACGGTCCTCTTAGTGGGGTCATTTTACTTCTTTGTCAAATTTGTCCGTTATGCACTTTGGTCTTGGGCACCATTTCTGTTGGACACCCAGTTTGGATTGGATGCCGATACTGCAGGCTATATGAGTACACTCTTTGACCTGTTTGGGTTTGCCGGAGCTCTGACTGCAGGTGTGGTGTCTGACAGGTATTTTAACGGTCGGCGAACCACCATTTCGATTTTGATGCTGATGGGAATGGTCGTTGGTTGCAGTGTTCTGTATTGGGCGGGTACGATGGCGAGCAATCCTGCCTTTGGTTCAGATTTGGTTCTCTTGACCTGTGGGGTGGGTTTGTCGATGATTGGCTTTATGCTCTTTGGTCCCGACTCCTTACTAACAGGTGCTGGTGCGATGGATTTGGGTTCGAAGAAGTCAGCCTTGGCAGCAGCAGGCATTATCAATGGAATGGGGTCTGTTGGTTCCATGGCGCAGGAAATCATTTTGCCAAAGGTGATGGAGTATTCAAAAGATGGTGTGGAGTTTGCTGGTATAGGGTTTACAGCTACAGAGGCTACGTTTGCGGTGTTGATTGTGGCATCAATGCTGTCTATATTTCCGTTGTTGATTGTACGGATGCGCAATCAGCAAGGCAAGTCTGATTTGTAGACGGGATGTGACTGTTGAACTGATGTTCAACTTGAATTACGGTTTTGTATACCCATTTATCAGGTGAGTTCATGTCTGTTTTGCGTTCTGGTCAACTAAAAGAAATCGACAGTGTATTTTGTCAGGCGACATTGGATTGGCATCATGAAGCAGAGTCGACCGGATTTGACTGGTATCTGTTAAAGCATGGCGTGTTTCATTTGTTGTCGCAAGGCCAAGTGGAAAAGGCCAAACAACGGATGCTCGATATTCACTTTATGGCAGAATTTTCAGAAGCCTACGAGACTGTGGTGGAGCCGTTGAAAGCCTTTCGTGTTGTTGGTGTTGAAGACATGGGACGAGGATTTTGTGATGTAGGAGAATCTTTGAACCGTGTGGATGAGCCTACCATATTGGATGCGACTGCCTGTGGCAGGGTAGCAGGACTGCTTCGAGATGCTGGATTGTATGATGCGGGTGTTATCCTAGAAAAGATACGATATTCTGTTTTTGAACGTGTTTTGCGAAAAGAGCATCCCGGGATACTGACCTCTATAAACAATCTTGCCGGACTATATCAGTCTCAAGGTAGATATGAAAAAACCGAACCTTTACTTATACGATGTTTAGAGACTAGAGAACGGACTTTGGGCAAAGAACATCCCCGTACACTGACCTCTATAAACAGTCTTGCAGTTCTATACGAAAAACAAGGTAGATATGAAGAAGCGGAACCTTTATGCATTAGAGCGCTAGAGGCTAGAGAACGTGTTTTGGGCAAAGAGCATCCATCTACACTGACCTCTGTAGGAAGTCTTGCAGTTCTATACCATGATCAAGGTAGATACGAAGAAGCGGAACCCTTACATATTAGAGCGCTAGAAGGCAGAGAACGAACTTTGGGGAAAGAGCATCCAGATACATTGACCTCTGTAGGTAGTCTTGCAGTTCTATACCATGATCAAGGTAGATATGAAGAAGCGGAACCTTTATGCATTAGAGCGCTAGAAGCTAGAGAACGAACTCTTGGCAAAGAGCATCCGTCTACACTCAACTCTGTAGTAAGTCTTGCCTTACTATATCAGTATCAAGGTAGATATGAAGAAGCGGAACCTTTATGCATTAGAGCGCTAGAATCGAGTGAAAGAACTCTTGGTAAAGAGCATCCAGACACACTGACCTCTATAAACAGTCTTGCAGTTCTATACCATGATCAAGGTAGATACGAAGAAGCGGAACCTTTATACATTAGAGCGCTAGAATCGAGTGAAAGAACTCTTGGCAGAGAACACCCAAAAACACTGACCTCTATCAACAGTCTTGCAGTTCTATACCATGATCAAGGTAGATATGAAGAAGCGGAATCTTTATGCATTAGAGCGCTAGAATCGAAAGAACGCATTTTGGGTAAAGAACATCCCCATACACTCACCACTATAAACAATCTTGCCGGACTATACAATAGTCAAGGTAGATACGAAGAAGCCGAACGTTTGTATATTAGAGCGCTAGAAGCCAAAGAACGAACTTTGGGGAAAGAACATCCAGATACACTCAACTCTGTAGGAAATCTTGCTGGAGTATATAGGTTTCAAGGTAGATATGAAGAAGCGGAACCTTTATATATTAGAGTATTGGATGTCTTTGAACGTGTTTTGGGGAAAGAACATCCCCATACACTGACCTCTGTCGGAAATCTTGCTGGAGTATATAGGTCTCAAGGTAGATATGAAGAAGCGGAACCTTTGTATATTAGAGTGCTAGAATCGAGAGAACGAACTCTTGGCAAAGAGCATCCGTCTACACTCAACTCTGTAGTAAGTC
>CALDQI010000095.1:0-7575 GCA_937911635.1 uncultured Pseudomonadota bacterium
TCCTATAGCAATCCCCATCGCCAATCGTTTACGCTGATTCATCATAATCCTCTGCGACGCAAGATTATGACCCAAACAATTCTTGCACCACGGCTATCACATTGTCTATGACATGTTGCACGTCAGTATCACTCAAGGCGTTTGATAAAAATACCGCTTCATATTGCGAAGGTGGAAAATACACTCCGCGATCCAGCATCTTCCGATGAAATCTCCCAAACAAAGGGAAATTGCATTCTTTGACTTCATCGAAATTATTTGGAGCCTCGGGGCGAAAAAATAACGTAAACATCGAACCCACTCGAGCAAAGGACACTGGATACTGATCCACCAACTCAGCCAACCCATTCTCTATGCGTTCTGCTTTGCCATCCAATTCTGTATACAGTTCCTCTGTGAGCAGATCGAGTGTTGCCCGGCCCGCTGCGACCGCCAGAGGATTCCCTGACAAGGTTCCCGCTTGATATACGGATCCAAGGGGACTCAAACACTCCATGACCTCTCTACGTCCTCCAAAAGCTGCCAGTGGCAATCCACCACCAACAATTTTCCCTAAGGTTACAATATCTGCCTCAATGCCCAAACGTTCACAAGCACCTCCCTTAGCCAATCGAAATCCGGTCATAACCTCATCTACGATGAGTAAGGCCCCATATTCTTTACACAGTGCCGATAAACCAGTCAGGTACTCAGAACTGGGCACAATACACCCCATGTTGCCAGGTACGGCTTCTAGAATGACCGCTGCCACTTCAAGAGACTGTAAGTGCTTCTCCACCACTGTTAAATCGTTAAATGGTGCAGTTCGAGTCAACTCGGCAACAGCACTGGGAATTCCTGCGGATCCAGGTTTGGCAAATGTCGCCACACCAGAACCTGCCTCAACGAGCACTGCGTCGTGCGCACCGTGATAGCAACCATCAATCTTGACGATAACCTCTCGGCTGGTATACCCTCTAGCCAGTCTTATGGCATGCATGGTTGCTTCAGTACCGGAAGAACAGAGCCGTACCATATCCAAGGCTGGATGAGCAGCACACAACTCTTCCGCAAACAATACTTCTGCTTTGGTCGGTGCACCAAAAGACGTTCCTGTAGAGGCAGTTTGATGAATCGCTGAAATGACACTTGGATGTGCGTGACCGACGATCATTGGCCCCCATGATCCGATCAAATCGATGTATCGGTTTCCATCTTCATCTGTCATGTGTGCACCCTCTGCAGACACAATAAATGGAGGCGTCCCTTCAACGGCATTGAATGCCCGTACAGGTGAATTTACACCTCCGGGAATGACCGCTTGAGCTCTAGAAAACCAGTCCTGTGAGTGTTGTTGTTCCATATCTCCTCCAAGATGCGTACTGATCAGACAAAAAAGTGCGTCATCTGGAAAGTAATATCGCATTCGTGTGGTGGTGAACAGATACACTCGTATTAAAGACGAGAAAATCTAGATGATACGTGTATATCGCCTTGAATACAGAGATTTTTACAACATCATCTCAGCTGCCGATAACTGACCAACCGACTGACCAACCGAAAGAGACTTAATGTACACTTTCCATGTATTCAACTTCAAACTGAGCCACTCTGAAACCCAGTTCAGCCGCTTGATCTTGTTGTTCTGTCAGCTGTTTGGCCTTTTGAAAGTGGTAAACAGACATGTCGGGATCATCATCCAACAAGAGTCGACCCAACACCATATGTGCCATTCGAGCAGAACTTGGATACCCCAACGCTTCTTCCCAAACGTCAATTGCCTCAATCATTTTCCCTTCTGCTTCAAGAGCCATCGCAAGACGAATTCTCCAAGTCACAGATTCTTCCTTTTGATGTCCGTAATACAACGCCCATTCCCAGTGTTTAATGGACTCGCGGGGTTGTTCTTCAAACAACAGTGTTGCCAACTGCGCATGAACTTCTGCACGGTACAGAAAGTCGTCTTCTTCCAGACAATTGTTCAAGAGTTCACGAATTTGAATGCTCGAATCCGATCGTAAGGAGGCAGTTCTAGCCGCGTTCCAGAGAGCTTCGTGCTTTGCGTCTTTGGACAACGCATACTCCGCCTTCCATAAAAAGAGATCCACTCCCTCTTGAAGTTGATCCTGAACAATGAGATTGCGAGCGCGATGATCTAGATTTGGAGACCATGGTCCATACCAAAAGCCAACAAAGGAACCAATTAAGATCCCTGTTGTCAGCAAGAAGGATGACACTCGAAACATGGTTTGCATGATACACGTCCTAAAATAGTTATTACCTATCATTCACTTTAGTAAATTAGAACGTGTTTGAATAGTGTCAACGTGAAATCTATTCAGAATTCTCTTCAGACGCATCTGTGGAAAGTGCTGAATCTACAACAGTTTCATCAACTGTTGTCTCTTCTTCGTCGTCTTCCAAAACTTTGGCAATACTGACGATCCGATCAGCATCTGGTACGCGCATGACGGTAACACCTTTTGTATTTCGGCTTTGATCTCGGATGTTTAATACTGGAATTTTGATGATCAAACCATTTTCTGTAATGAGCATCACGCGATCAGTTTCTTCCACCAATAGGGACCCAACGATCGCACCATTTCGGTCACCTGTTTTAATATCAATGATTCCACTTCCGCTTCGTTTTTGCTGGCGATACTCATTGAGAGGTGTGCGCTTACCGTATCCCTTTTCTGTAATGGTTAATAGACGCATGTGTTCACATTCTGCTGTCACTTCAACCATTGAAGCAATCGAGTCATTTTCAGCCAGAGAAATACCCCTAACACCTCGGGTACTACGACCCATTCTCCGAACATCTGTTCCTTTGAAGTGAATGGACTTCCCACTTGTCGTGTTCATCAGAATGCTTGAACTCTCGTTGCAGAGCAGAACGTTAAGCAACTGATCACCATCTGCACAGCTATAAGCAATTAACCCATTTTTTCGAACGTTCTTGTACTCTGTCAATGCCGTTCTTTTGACCAATCCTTTGGTAGAACAGAAGACCAAATCCAAGGTCTCATCATCAAATGAAAACACCCTAAGAACAGTAGCGATCTTGTCGTCTTTCTCAACTGGTAGGAGATTGATAATTGGTGTTCCAGCTGCGTTTCTAGATGTTTCAGGAATTTTATACACGGGAAGTTTAAACATGATCCCCTTTGTCGTAAAGACGAGCAAATCACTCTTCGTGTTGGCCATGAAGATATCTTTTGCCGCATCTTCTTTTTTCGATTTTACACCACGTTTTCCTTTTCCTCCGCGGCGTTGCTCTTGAAATTCATCGTTGGACATGCGTTTGATGTATCCACGAACAGACATTGTGATGACTTGTTCCTCATCTTCAATCAAATCCAAGATCGAAATATTCTCTACAGCATCTTGAATGCGCGTGCGTCGAGCGTCTGCAAAACGATTCCGTACTTCCATCAATTCATCTTTGATCACTTCCATCAGACGTGTTTCAGAGGCTAGAATCGCCCGCAACTCTTCAGTCAGAGCCTGTAACTCTTGCTGTTCAGAAACAATCTTATTTCGTTCAAGACCGGTCAAACGTTGCAGCCTCATATCCAAAATCGCTTGTGCTTGAATTTCACTGAGACCAAATGATTCCATTAAGCGAGGACGAGCCTCATTACCATCTTTTGAAGATCGTACGATTCGTATGACTTCATCAATATTGTCGAGAGCTATTAAATATCCTTCCAACAGATGCAACCGAGCCAACGCTTTTCTCAACTCAAACTGACAACGACGCATTGTAACATCTCGTCTGTGTGAGATGTACTTACTCAAGATATCTTTTAGCCCCAAAGTCATCGGCCGATTGTTAACAATCGCCAGCATATTGATTCCAAAGGTATTTTGTAAAGATGTACTTTTGTATAAGTGATTTAACACCACTTCTTTGACAACATCTCGTCGGAGTTCAACCACAACTCGCATCCCTTTTCGATCACTCTCATCTCGAAGAGCCGTGATACCATCGACCTTCTTCTGCTTCACCAGATTGGCGATATCTTCAACGAGTCGAGCCTTGTTAACTTGAAACGGCAGTTCATCAATGATGATAGACCACTTTCCATTTTTCATTTCTTCAAAGTGTACATTTCCGCGCATGATGACCTTACCACGCCCAGTCTCATAAGCCTGGTAAATACCAGCCTTACCATGAATGTGTCCGGCTGTTGGAAAATCCGGTCCAGGAATGATCTCCATCAATTCCGGCAAAGGAATCTCAGGGTTTTCTATCATAGCGACACAACCATCGATGACTTCGCCCAAATTGTGTGGCGGAATCTTGGTTGCCATACCCACAGCGATACCGTCTGAACCATTGACGAGTAAATTTGGATATGCAGCTGGGAGTACGATGGGTTCCTCTACACTTCCATCAAAGTTGGGGGTAAAGTCTACAGTGTCTTTATCTATATCTTTGAGTAGCAATTCTGCTACCTTCTTCATCTTACACTCGGTGTAACGATAGGCAGCAGCGGGGTCTCCATCTACAGAACCAAAGTTCCCTTGGCCGTCAACCAGTGGGACTCTCATATTCCACGGCTGAGCCATACGCACCAGTGCATCGTATACAGCTGAGTCACCATGCGGGTGATATTTTTTCAATACTTCACCGACAACCCCTGCACATTTGGAGTATCTACGATTGGAAAGATTACCTTCGCGAAACATCGCGTACAAGATTCGTCTGTGTACAGGTTTTAGACCATCGCGAACGTCTGGAAGAGCACGTCCAATAATAACTGACATAGAGTAATCTAGATACGAAACACGCATCTCGTCTTGAATATCAATTTCCAATAAATTTTTTGCAATCTCTGGCATGAATAAATCTCCGTTGAGGAACGTTGGAATGGGGATAATTCCGATAAAATATGGTATACCATATCTTTATATATTATAACCGATCTCATTCCATTTATCGACCTTTTTCCCTCATATTATGGTCAAAATTTGACCACTGGAGAACATACATGTTTCTTTTTTTCACAAACATACTACTTGCGTCTCAACAATCCTCATACGACCAAGGGATTGGGTACATGACCAACAAAGAGTTCCCAGCTGCCGTTTCTGCTTTTGAACAATGTATAGAAGAAACTCCCTCTAAAATTGAATGTCACTGGGAAATTGGATGGGCGCATTGGATGCTTTCAGATTGGGACGCTGTTGTGAAACATTGGAGTATAGTCGAAAAGGCTGAACCAGAATTTCCAAAATTGAGCGGATATCTCACCCAAGCAAAAGACAATCAAACGCTGCAGCAAATCATGAAATCCAGTCAGGAAAATGCTCCTGCAACATTTGCCAGTGCTGTCGCCGAAGGAGCAACCCTTCGAATTAGATCGGTTGGAGACATGATGATCGGTACCAATTTTCCAAATGGATATTTACCGAGCAATGGCGGGGCTGACTCCTTTACAAAGGTGAAATCTGAGCTCCAAGATGCAGACATCACTTTCGGAAATCTTGAAGGACCTTTGTGCGACGGTACAACCCCTTCGCAAAAATGTACCAACTCAGCTCCGGGAAAATGCTATGCCTTCCGATCCCCTGCTTCTTATGCACCCCACTACAAAGATGCAGGATTCGATTTACTTAGCACAGCCAATAATCATGCAAATGACTTCGGCAGTTCCTGTCGCCTGGAAACAGAAACTCTTCTAGATGAGCAAGGCATCGCACATTCAGGTCGACCTGGTGATATCGCGTCTATTGAAGTCAATGGTTTCAAAGTGGCGATGATTGCCTTTTATACCAATCGTTCTTCGCACTACTTGAACGATCACGACACCGCAAAGACGCTTGTTTCTTCGCAGGCTGCAACACATGACATTGTCATCGTTTCTTTCCACGGTGGTGCTGAAGGTTCAAAGGCTCTTCACGTTCCAAATGGATCAGAAACTTTCTATGGTGAAAATCGCGGAGATCTCAGAAAGTTCACCCATGATGTAATTGACTCGGGAGCCGATCTGGTGATTGGCCATGGCCCCCACGTTCTACGCGGAATGGAAGTCTACAAAGACAAACTCATCGCATACTCTCTAGGGAACTTTGCTACCTATGGACGGTTTAATATCTCTGGATATGCTGGTATGGGGGTTATTTTAGAAACAACCATTGATGCAAACGGTGATTTTGTGGCTGGAAAAATTATTTCCACCAAACAAACTGGACGTGGGGTTCCTACCTTAGACGACGAAAATAAATCCATTGACTTACTGCGGACTCTATCTACAGAAGATTTTGGCAGTACAGCAGTAAAAATCGCTGTCGATGGTCAAATCAGACCTTGACACAAACATTCACGTACCTACACTGACTGAGGATTCGGATGCTTGATCCATTGGCATCCATACTTTCCATCATTTCATTCTTTGTAGGAGATTGACCATGAGTGAACAAAACCCTGATATCATTGACGTTGTAGATACAACCAATAAAGAACAACACACCTTCCAAGCCGATGCAGCACAAATTTTAAAGCTGGTCACCCACTCTATTTACTCTGATAGAGAGATCTTCTTGCGGGAGTTATTATCCAATTCTAGCGATGCACTTGATAAAGCTCGCTTTGTTGGATTGTCTGAAGGCAATTTCCGTACAGTGGAAAATCCTAGCATCCGCATTTCCTTTAATGATGAAGCCAAAACCATCACCATCGAAGACGACGGACTTGGCATGAGTCGAGATGAAGTCATCGAGAACTTAGGAACGATTGCCCAGTCTGGTACCAAAAAATTCATGGAAGGACTGAACGATTCAGGCAAACTTGAAAGTCTGATTGGTCAGTTTGGTGTGGGATTCTATTCAGCATTTATGATTGCAGATAAAGTTGTCGTTGATTCCGTATCGATTCGCGCTGATGAACCTGCTGTGCGCTGGGAGTCGGATGGGAGCACAGGATACAGTCTCGGTGATTCAGAAAAGGAAACTCGCGGAACACGCGTGATTCTCTATGTACGAGAAGATGCTCATGAGTTTGTCGATCAATATCGATTGCAAGCCATCGCTCAAAAGCACTCCAGCTTCATCCAATGGCCCATACACATGGAAGAAGAGCAACTCAACGAAAAGCAAGCTCTCTGGACACGGGACCCAAATGACGTCACCGAAGAAGAGTATCATGAATTCTACAAGCACATCACTAAGGATTATCAAGAGCCTCTTGCCTACACACACTTCAAAATGGAAGGTATGGTATCCTTCTCGGCGGTTCTGTTCATTCCTCAACGCCACAGTATGCAGCTTGACAACATGAACTACAAGGTTGACTTGAAACTTTTCCAAAAACGCGTTCAGATCCAAGAGCATGCCAATGACTTGCTCCCACAATACTTACGATTTGTTTGTGGAGTCGTCGACTCTCCAGATGTAGAGCTCAATGTTTCTCGCGAAATCTTACAAAAAACCAAAGTCGTTGAGATGATCAAAAAACAACTCACGAAAAAGGTATTGGAAATGCTGAAGACTCTTGTAAAAGACGATGCTGAAAAGTACAATACCTTTTGGAATGACATGGGTATAATTTTGAAGGGCGGCATTCCAGAAGATCAAAAAAATAAAGACAAG
>CALDQI010000096.1:0-3902 GCA_937911635.1 uncultured Pseudomonadota bacterium
CAATACTTCTTTTGCTGGTGCGTTGTATGATGAGCACACTTCTTGGCCTCGTCAAATTAACCCTCAAAACTTAGGGGCGTTTAGTATCAATGCATTGCAGGGAGCAAACTTAGTTGGTTGGGTGTGGAGAAATCGAGACTTAGAGGGCGTAGATTTGCAGGGGGCGAACTTACAAGGAGCCGACTTATCAAAGTCGAACCTACGCGGAGTCAATCTACAAGGCGCCGATTTAACAAATACCAATCTGAATAGGGTCTTCTATGATGATAATACAAAATGGCCCGAAGGATTTGATTGTATAAACAGTGGAGCAATCGGACCGAATGCAAATCTTCAAGGAACCGATTTATCAGAGATTAATTTAGAGAGTGCGGATTTACGGGGGGCGAATCTATCTGCCGCAAATCTAGAAGGAGTTTTCTTTACTGAATCCTACTTACAAGGGGCCAATTTAACTGGAGCGAATTTAAGTGGGGCCTATCTATATGGTGCTGATATACAAGGGGTAAACTTACAAGGCGCCGATTTAACAAAGTCGAGCCTACAGGGGGCGAATCTAACTGGGGCGAATTTGGAAAGAGCGAATTTAAGTGGGGCCAATCTATCTGATACCGACCTACAAGGAGTGCACTTACAAGATGCCGATTTAACCAAGGCTGACCTATCATCCGCAAATTTAATAGGCGCCATTTTAACCGGAGCGAATTTTAGTGGCGCCAACCTAGAATACGTGAGATATGAGGGGATGTTTGAAGACCCACTGATACCTTGGTTTGAGGTGCAGTTTGACGATGAAACTGTGTTTCCCGAAGCTTGGATAAAAGACAGGCTTGGCACGGTTAAAGAGTTCTTTCCTGATATTGAGAGGAGATTGGGGGATTCAATCGATCAGTCTTCTCCTTCGGTATCAGAAGACATACTCTATGTTGTACATGAAAACGAGGTGACGGTCGATAGTCGTTATCGAACAGATAGAGAGAGTACAATTGTCGGTGTTACCAATTGCAAAGAGGAGGCTCTTCGGATGATGAATAGGACCTTCTTTGAACGTTTATTTAGGACTAATACAACCGATTCCGTCGAAGATATAGTAGAGATCTTGATCAAGAAGTATGGGGGTAGGCTATTGCTATTTGAAGAGATATACAAAGTTATTCAGGTCGACGTAACCTGGATGGATTGTGTGCTCGATGACTCTCATACGCTATGGTATGGGATCGACGCTTCTGATACCACATCGTGGACGGTCCAGCTATCGGAAGTGGCTCCCATTTTGAAGTAATGGTGTACGAACAGTTTGTCAGTTCCTAGATTCAACGGTCGTTCCACGCCCCTCAAAAAAAGGAAAGTAACCTACAGCAATCTAAAGGGTGGAGACATACCTATTTGGATCAGTTCGTCTCTTTGAGTGTTTGTGTCTATGACAGTATGCCACTCCATTACAAGAATTTCAGTCAATTCGGTATTCATGCGAGATTGAGGTATGCTGGTAGCAGGAGGCGTTGTGGCGACTGAATCTCTACACATACAAAATGGTGTCATCATTCCTGGGCATGAACTGGAGTTTCAAGCCTCGTTGTCTGGTGGTCCAGGCGGGCAGCATGTGAACAAGACCCATTCACGCATCACCCTTCGTTGGCATCTCGAGAGCAGTGAGTCGTTGTCTGACGGTCAGCGAACCTACTTGCGGACACGAATCGCCAATCGCATCACCAATGCTGGCTATGTGGTGGTGCACTGTGACAAACATCGTCAGCAACGACGAAATATGCAGGGTGCCAGAGAGCAACTCAAGGAACTCATCTACAACGGTCTGCAGCGACCCAAAAAACGCCACCCGACCAAACCAACCAGATCCTCTCAGCGCAAACGCGTCGATAACAAAAAGAAACGAGGGGACTTGAAGAAAAATCGTCGCAAGCCCACTGGAGATTAGTACAACTGTTTCAACGTGGTCTAGAGCTTAAATCCTCTGTTTTGATGACGATGGGAAATGTCAGGTTCTCAGTGTGATAATTTCTCCAATACCCAAAGACGGTGTTCTCTTGGGCAAAGATCACGAGATTACCCGATGGAGAATGCAGTGCAGAATGAAGTTTGTACGTTGAAGACCCTGCCCAAGGTGCGGTGTAAACGGATTGAAAAGGGGCTGCATTCAATACGTTGTCATCTTCATACAGCTTGCTCCATCCCAAAATCATGGCATCCATACCATCGATGATATTGTTCTCCATGGAAATCAGGAAGGTGAGTTCGCTTTGAAGGGAGAGCGTGCTGGGTGGTGAAGACTCGGTGGAGGCTGCTGATGCCTCAGATTCGGAGTTCGCGATGGTGTACTTAAGCACATCATGTGTGTCAGCGGTGCCTTCCTGTTCGCTATCGATTTTCTCAAAACTGAGCGTTCCACCTGTAGATTGTCTATTGATTTGGTATTTTTTCAGCGCTGACTTTGCCCTTTTGAGTTCCTTCGCTGCCGCTGCATGAGAAGTACATTCTCCGGGGCGATCCTGTGGAGAGCCGCCCTCATCGAGACTGGTGTAGACAAATGCCCCAGCCTCGTAAATGACATGTGCGGGCGTAACTGGCACGAGTTTGAGAAACGTTCGGAGATTGACTTGCTGTTCTTGGACTTCATAGATGATGATTTTTAAATCTCCAGAGAAGGGGGTGTTGCTTTCTGGAGAGACATATTCAGGGCAGAAGACCACTGTTTCTGTACAACGGATGACTGCATTGGATGGATACTTTGGAATGGGTGGTGCATCAGAGTAATATTTCTCTTCATCGTCTAATTCCTCACCACCAACATCACACTTTGCACCAATCGTGACCGATTCTGTGGCCACCTTTTCGATGGTTCTAATCGCTACGTATCGTTCATCGGCTGACCATCCCAGTACTGTGATTTCAGCCGCGGCTGCGAGTCCCATAAGTATGTACAGCATTGATGACTCCTTTACGAGGTGTCCGTGTTCAGGATCGTATCCTTATTCATACAAGAGTGCTTTGGACTTTGAACATTTGAAGATCATGAATGAAGGGATGTCCTACTGATTCCAAGAAAAGACATAGACCTCATGAATCTCCTCGCTGTATCCCGGATAGAGTCCCGTTGGCATCCCTTTGACAATTCGTTTGCCTCGATTGAAGTGCACCAACAGTTCACCGGTCTTTGGATCGACGGCAAGTCCTTCGATTTCACCCACGCGGCGGACTTCTTCAAAGGTCCAATCGAGTAGTACCTGACCCTTGTTGTCGCCCGTTGGAGAGATGGTGTAGAGATGGTCGTACTCCTCGAGTTCCGCATCCCCATCGTCAGCCGTAAGATAGAGTAAGCCTTCATTGACGTACACGCCTTGCACCCACTGGGGTGGTTTGTCCATCACCAGTTTGCCAAGGTATTGTCCACTGTCTAAGTCATATTGGTAGAGGTGTTTTCCGCTGTCCAGACCAACCCACGATGACATCCAAATCTGACGGCTATCTCTATCTACTGCAATGCCACTGACTTCTAACTGTCCGGAGCTCTCATCAAAGGGAAAGGACCGCTTGAACTGTAGGGTGTCCGCATCGTGAACCGCAATTTGAATGTCTTTGCCTTGACCGTCGATGAACCATTCAATGCTCAAATAGAGTTCATTCTCAAATACGTCAATGTCTCCGATGTGGTTGGCAGCCACTTCGTATCCATTGAAGGGGTTTTCTTCTTTGGCAACGAGTTCACCATCTTTGGTGTATTTATAGAGAGAGGTACTTCCGCTGACGTAATAAAACTCTCCATCACAAGCAATGCCTTGTCTGCCGGCAACAGGGATGACCTTTTGCAACGTATACTTTGGGGTCACATCAATGGTCTGTTGATTTGGTGATCCGGCGGGGGGTACTGTTTGTGGGGACTGTGC
>CALDQI010000097.1:0-3198 GCA_937911635.1 uncultured Pseudomonadota bacterium
CCCCATCCCCCCCATGTGCAATTGGAACCATTCGTGCGGCAACGGCCGCCGCCGACCCACCGGAAGATCCCCCCGGTGTATGGTCTACGTTCCAAGGATTTCGGCATGGTCCACGAAACTCAGATTCCGTTACTCCGTAGATTCCAAGCTGAGGCGTGTTGGTGCGCCCTAGAATTTGCAGTCCACTGTCTTTGAATCGTCGGACCAATTCTGAATCTTCCGGAGCGAGCCAGTCCTTCATTGGAGGACAGGATGATGTGCTGGGTTCTCCCTTGTCTTCTCCAAGCAAATCCTTGAGTAAGAATGGGACACCAGCAAGTGGGGCACTGCTTGGATCGCAAGAGTTGATCTGAGAGCGAGCCCGTTCAAATTGCTTGTGGACCACTGCATTGATACTTGGATTGTGGTGCTCAATCTGTGATATGGCAGATTCAAGGACCTCACTTGGGGAGACTTCTTTGGTCTTCAGAAGTTCAGCCAAACCAGTGGCATCGTATTTGGTGTATTCAGCAAATGTACTCACACTATCCTCCAATGTGGTTCAAATACTATATCAACAAACCTTCGACCCGCATACATAAAGTGAAGGACGTGTTGGCATGGTCAAGCTGACTTGGTTGTATTTGCACATCAGATGGGTCTAGACTTGGTGAGTGTGTCACCTTCAATCGCAAGCGACAAGGCGAATCGCACGAGAGTCGCCATCCGTTGTCTTTCGCGAGATCATTAGCTCTTTTTCTAAATGTTCCGAGATGGTCCATTGTTCAACGACGTCACTGTGTTTGTACTTTTTAGCTCGGATTTCTATCGATTCTGCAGAGCCCGACCAATACCGGTATTGTGAGAGCCATCCGTACTCGTCTCCAGCCCAAAGTTTTGTTGTGATTTGCCCGGAGGATTTAATGACAATTTGATCTTGTTCACATCCGAATTCACTCCAAGTACCAACGATGCTCATAGGAGATGGAGCACTTGTGGGAACAATGCCAATTAGGGTGATCAGGATGGGTACCAAGTACATAGACTTCTCGGGTGATGGTGTATGTGTATATTCGTTTATTTGTTGGATTACTTCAACAATTTATGGTCTATGCCTAGAATATTTTTTTCTACGCAATAAGAAATTACATCAAGAGTACTCATGGTTTGGAGTTTATTATGTCTGTCCTTGTTGAATGTGTTCCTAATTTCTCAGAAGGTTCTGATGCTAAAACCCTCTCGACCATTCGCGCTGCGATAGAGTCAGTCTCGGGGGTGCAGGTTTTGGATGTCGATCCTGGTGTGGCGGCCAATCGTACGGTATTTACATTTGTTGGCGCTCCAAAGGCTGTCGAAGAGGCAGCCGTAAGGGCGATCGATGCCGCAGGTC
The DNA here is from genome assembly GCA_937911635.1 of uncultured Pseudomonadota bacterium. Classification (GTDB taxonomy): domain Bacteria; phylum Myxococcota_A; class UBA796; order UBA796; family UBA796; genus CAJWHX01. The sequence goes on from CALDQI010000097.1 coordinate 1,370, forward strand.
AATGTATAGATATGTCTGTTCATAAGGGAGAGCATCCACGAATGGGAGCTACAGACGTATGTCCTTTCGTACCCGTACAAGGCATTTCGCTTGAAGAGTGTGCAGAACTCGCAAGACGTGTCGCAAAGAGAGTGTGGACTGAACTTGGGATCCCAACGTATCTGTATGAGGCTGCAGCGAGTGCCCCACATCGCAAAAGACTTCCAGACTTGAGAAAGGGTGAGTATGAGGCTCTGGAAAGCAAGATGGGCGATCCGCAGTGGGGGCCAGATTATGGTGCAGAGTGGACAGCATCTGTGGCTAAAACCGGGGCAACGGTAATTGGTGCCCGACCATTTCTCATTGCTTGGAACATCAATTTAAACACCAACAATCAACGAAAGGCTGAAAAGATTGCGGCGACGATCCGAGACAAGGGTGCCTATGTTCGAGGTGAGGGTGGAGAGCTCAAACGAGGCGAAGATGGTAAACCATTCCGTGCACCAGGGTTGTTTCGCCATTTAAATGCCATTGGATGGACCATTGATGAATATGGCTTTTGTCAGATCTCTTGCAATGTGCTGGACTTCACAAAAGTGGGGCTTCATACGATTTATGATACGGTGCGTCAGCTGGCTCTTCAAGAGGGGGTGGTTGTTACAGGGTCGGAGCTCGTGGGATTGACTCCATTGGAGTCGTTGCTGAGTGCTGGGAGACATTATCTCGAGGCGGCAGGTGAGAATCCAGGGGTTCCCCACAAAGATCTACTCCGACTCGCGATTCGATCGTTGGGTCTCAGTGATTTAAAACCCTTTGATCCGGATCAAAGTATCATTGAATATCAGATTGCTTCTGATGGTCCTTTGGTCCGTCAGACCGTACGAGAGTTCACGGATTTGCTGTCGAGTGATGCTCCGGCTCCGGGAGGTGGTTCGATAGCGGCACTGTGCGGTGCGTTGGCCAATGGATTGACGGCAATGGTTGGTCAGTTATCGACAAGGATCTCGCCGAAGACATGGCCCTATGCTCAGCCGCGGCCCATTGATTGGACTGCATTTGATAGGTGTGCAGTGAACGCACAGCGCCTCAAAGAGGCCTTCTTACACGATGTGGATGCCGATACACAGGCATTTGATGCCATGATGGCTGCCATGCGCTTGCCCAAATCAACTCCGGACCAGAGGAAGGATCGAGTCCACGCCATCCGAGAAGCGCGTCGTCAAGCCATAGAGACACCGTTGGGGGTCTTGGCTCGGTGTGTTGAAACGCTGGATTGCATAGACGTCGCCTTGAAGGGGAATCCAAACGCGCGTTCCGATGCAGGGGTCGCATCGTGTTTGGTGTTGACCTGTGCACAGGGCGCTTGGATGAATGTATTGATCAACCTGCAAGATCTCAAAGATCTAGAGCGGAAAGAGACCTATCGAGCACGAGCGGAATCGTTACTGCAGACGATTGAAACTAGGGTGAGCCATCAGTCTAATTCTGTAAAATCTTTCCTTCGCGAAGAGATTTAAGCCACTTAGAGTCAGGAGACTTCATGACCATCTGGTTCACTGCAGACACTCATTATGGACACAAAAACATTGTTCGAGGCGTATCGAGTTGGGGCAACAAAAGTGGTTGCCGAGACTTCGACACCATTGCTGATATGAACGAGGCGATGGTACACAGTATCAACGCCTATGTAAAAGAAGACGATGTTCTTTATCATGTGGGGGATGTAGCTATGGGCCTATTTGAAAATGTGGCAGCGTTTCGAGAACGGCTTCGGTGTCGAACCATTCATCTGGTTTTGGGAAACCACGACCACAACATTCGTAAGGATCGAGATGGTGTCCAACAATTGT
>CALDQI010000098.1:0-7065 GCA_937911635.1 uncultured Pseudomonadota bacterium
TGTGAAAAAAACAATTACATGCAACGTAGCATTGCAAAATACACGCACACAACATTTTCCAATTGTCGTTAACTATGCCTGTTTTGGCTGTGTCATTGCACGAGTTGTACACAGGGCAACTTCCAAAATGGATAGGTGAAGGTATCACAGGTAGATTGAGAGAAATTCTATCGCAACTGGGTCATCTTGATCCACATAAACGGATGGAGATATCCGTGGGTGATTTTGATGCTTCACCGGAATCAAAGAAGATTCCAATAGAAGTACAAAACTCGACTAAAATATCGATGTTACCAAAGGATGTGAAAGAAGTTCCTGTCTTAGAGGACCCCCCTGTGAGGGATTCTACGCCGAGAGAGCAGCCGAAGATGGAAGACGGTTCGGAAAGTACGGGATGGTTTACAAATCGGAAAATTAGTGACTATGCTCAGAAGATATCGATGGTCACTGGAATTGTAGCACTAATGATGATTCCATTTACTTTTATACCCACAATAGGGGCTTGGGTAGATATACTTTTGTTGGCTCCATTGACCCTGTTGGGAACTTCACTGGCTGTGCTCTGTCAAAGTAGACGAGGGCTGTTGTTGAATGGGTGTATATTGTTTTGGTGTCTATTTCGATTTGCAATCGGTGGTGGGTGTCTCTAATCCGATTGAGAAGCCTGTCATATACTTTGGGTTGAATAGTACTTAGTTCTTCGAGGAAATAGGGTATCCATATTGCACCTTACTATAAATGAGTACGTCAATGAGTTTATCTATAGTTGAAAGACGTTTTATTGTTGAGTAACTTTGGCATATGATACCTTAGTGGTGTGTTAAAAAGTCCAAAAAGGAGATATTGATGCTGTGGTTGATGATTTCAAGTGTGTTTGCCTATGACCCTTCTGTTGCCCAAGGGCATACGGGTATTTTGACGCCGATTACCAGTGCACCGGATCCGATTGCAACTACTGAGGCTGAGAACACCAAATTGCAAGCGGGGGAGGTGGTTCTTCGTTCTGCCGCAGATGATTCAGGTGAAGGGCGTGGAGTGGCTGTACAATACGTGAGTGCTTCAGAATCTGTTGTGTGGGACACCATTTTGAACTATCCGATGTACACCGAATGGGTCGACAATGTCGTGCAAAGTTCTGTTTACAAAACGGCTCCCGGCAAATGCGGGGATCAGAATTTATACGTTGAGCTCATCTCGAGCGTGATGTTCGTAAAGTTTGGGGTCTACACTATTAATTATCTCTGCAAAGAACAGCACTACATGCATTGGACCCTCGATTATGACCGTCAGTCGGACACCAAAGACATGGTGGGCTACTGGAGAGTCGAACAAATATCAACCAATCCATCGGTGACTCGAGTAGACTATGCGACCGAGATGCTGGTGACGGGTGTGCCAGATTTCCTTGCTAGCTACCTCACGAAAGACGCGCTTATCAACGGCACGAAGTGGGTCAAGCGTGAAGCGGAGAAGGCGGTTAAGTAAGGCTCGTAAAACATGTCGTGATCATTGATAGAGTTCTTCGCTGGTGTACAATTGATCTGCGATATCGCTGTAATCACCATCATCCAGATAGCAAAAATATATCCGCTTGGGGTATTCGCCTTCCCATTCTTGTAGGGCTTGAATAATTCCCTGATGCTGACCATTTCCATAAGGCATGGTTGCAACCGTTTCCCACCTGTTTTCTAGGCAGATCTCTAGTATTTTTTTTGTATGCGGATAGGATTCTTGTTGAGAAATATTTTCGACATGGTACCAGTTATCTTGGTTGTATCCACGCCAAGCCCACTTGCGAAATATACGGTATGTACAGAACAACCCATCGATTCTCAATAAAGAGGACAAAATACTTTCCTGCATAAAGATCGCTGTCACCGATCCGAAGCATCCTTGTTTAATGTCAATATCATGTCGCTCCACCAATAAAAAAGACAGTCTATGAGGATTGTTTTTTAACGTTTTTGGAAAGTGATTCGGGATATTTTGTCTAGATATTGAATACTGTCTAGAGCAAAAAAATGAATGTGCTTCCTCATCCACCCAGACTTTCTCAATTTGACCATTGTTCTGAGGGAACCCAGTCCAATGACTTGGAGAATATTCTGTATGGGCATGTTTTGGAAAGTGGTCGGTGTAGTATTGTAAAGGGAAGTCTGTTATTTGCAGTATCTTCCAGAAAAAATAGGAATCATTTGTACATTCATAGTTTCCACCTTCTCGGCAGCCATCTGTTTTTCCAATAAATCCATGAAGTCGAATGTTTTCTTTGATTAAGAAATTGAGGGCGATATTGTTGTCTTCAATCATAATGATTGAAAAGTACGTTTCACTCTGAAAAACAGCCCCATCTTCTCCGATATAGATAGCGGGTTCATCAAATCGTAATGACTTTCCAAATTTAGGATGTCTGAAATGTCGATATGAATCGATCAGAATGAGTCCATCAAAGCCCCATATTTTTGAGACGAGTCTGTAATCCCGACCACAAGAGGGATAGATACAGAGTCGTTTTTTCGGAGTACACAACTTGCGTATGGCATCTTTGATATTCTCAAACACAACAGGATTCCTTTCTGAGAGGGTGTGTATTTTACTCGATCAATATACTGATCTAGAGTCTATTGTAAGGAGCATCAGTGATTTATCGGAATCTTTAAGATTGCCTCGTCACAATCTTCGCATAGGCTTTCGCACCGTCACGTAAGGTGCGCTCTTGGGTCTCAAAGTCTACAGCATACAAGCCAAATCGCATGTCGTAGCCTTCTGCCCATTCAAAGTTGTCGAGGAGTGACCAATATTGGTATCCACGCACGTCGATGCCTTCTGACATCGCCTTCTTCATCGCATACAGATAACGCTCAATCCAGTCCTGCCTTCGATCATCCAAGTTGTCAGGAATGCCGTTTTCGGTGATGATGATCGGCTTTTCTAGAGAGGAGATGCGCTGAATGGCTCTGTAGAACCCTTCAGGGTAGGTGGTGTAGGGGAAGTCTGTCATGACCTGTCCCTTCCGTCCCCAGCCCTTGAAAGGAGGACCAGACGATGCCTCGATACCACGGCGGATGTTGATCAGCAGATTGGAGTAATAGTTGAGTCCAATGAAGTCTGTGGCTCCTTCAGATTCAGAGACATCGACACGCATGTTGATGAAAGGGCGCCATTTGATTTCAAAGACACCGTCTCGGATGGCACGAATCAGACTCTCGTTGTAGACCTCATCGATGAATCTGCAGATGACCCAGTGGATTGGGTTCCAGCGGCTCCATGGATCAAACTGAAAGATGTTCTTTACCAGACCGATTTGTGCCTTGTCTCCATTTGGAAGAGACTTGAGTTTCTTGTAGACCCGAGTGTGAGACTTCACCAAGTTGAGCAGTACCGTCCCGACCTTTTCGAGAGAGTTTTTGCCCGGTGGAAACACTCCGAGTCCCCAGCCCATCGTCGCAAACGGTCCGCACTCGTTGTGGGTGCACCAATACTCGACCCTGTCAGAGTAGGCGGTGAACATTGTCTCGGCGAAACGCAAAAAATGTTCGATGTTTTCTTCTTTTTCAAAAGACCCAATCTCTTCAAACCAGAGGGGGTGACTGAAGTGGTGGAGGGTGACCATCGGTTTGATACCATTTTCCAAGCAGGCATCAATCAGGTCGCTGTAATGTTGGATGGCCTCTTGATCATATTCTCCTGGCTTGGGTTCGATTCGAGACCAGGCGATGCTGAATCGATAGCTGTTGATCCCCAAGTCTTGAGCAGCGATTCGCATGTCGTCGCGGTATCGATGGAAGTGATCGCAGGCATCTCCCGCCTTCTGTCCTTTGTGGATGCGCGGATTGCCTTGATCGTCGGTTGAGTTTTCCCACATGGTCCAGTTGGAGGGTTTGTTGTGTCCTTCGACTTGAAATGCGGCAGTGGCAGATCCCCATAGAAAATCTTCAGGCCAGTCAGCGGTGTAGATGCTTTGAACATCCTCTTTGGACCAATCCCACAAGGTTTCTGGATACAGAATCGACCATCGCATCACAAATCGGAGTGTAATGAGTGTGATAATGCTAAGTAAAACGTACACAATGGTCATAGAAGACTCCTCCAACCTAGGACTTTGGACCTTGAGGGTTAAGAAAGCTTACATTGCGAAATAGACGCACCCTCTACACCAACTGGTATCAAGAAAGTCAATCCTGCGAAAGAATCTTCTTCAAGTCCAATACTGGCTGTCGTCACCAGCAAGTGGGACCCCACAAATGCACAGCTGGTCGGTTGTGAAGTTGGTAGCTCAATGATTTCTTTTACAGAACCGTCGGGTGCATATTGAACGACTCTCGAACCGCCCCATTGTGCATTCCACAGGCAACCGTTGGCATCCACTGCTGAACCATCGGGATAGTAGTCCGTACCTTTTAGCGAGACAAATATCTCACGGTCACCCAGTTCACCCGTTTCCGTGTTGAATGCCATCCGCCAGATGGTTTGCTGTGCAGAGTCCGCAAAGTACATTAGTGTGCCGTCTGGACTCCAAGCAAAGGTGTTGGATATTTTGATGCCGTCTAGATGTTTATGGAGACCTCTTTCAGGATGGTATGAATAGAGTGCTCCCGATACCTCTTCCTCTGCATCATCCATCGTACCAAACCAAAATGCACCATCCGGACCCACCTTACCATCGTTGGTTCGATTGGAGGTTGGCTCCGGTACCGTAAGGTGTTGCGTGAGTGTTCGAGTGGTCGGTTCATATAGATATAGACCATTTTCGGCGGCGACAATCAATGCGCCAGAAGTGGTAAGACCGAGTGCACTCGGTCTTACCGTTAGGTTGTGCTCCGTGTGATCTCTACCAATGACTTGGTGAATCGTGCTGGATTTGATGTCTACCCACCATAGGGTCTTGGTTTCGGCATCCCACAGTGGTGACTCTCCAAGAATGCACTTGTGTTCGAGTATTGGAGTCATGTGTTCTCCTGAGTTTGTTGCCACTGACGGCCGGCTTCGACGAGCAATGTAGCCTTTTGTCTGATTGTGTCGATCGAGTCTGTGGGTTTAAAAATACTGCTGCCGACTCCAAATCCTTCGACTGTGGTCCAAGCTGGTATCGTTGAGGCGGAGATGCCACCCACGGCGAACAGTTTTGTATGCGCCGGAAGGACAGAACGCACGGCTTTCACCAAGGGTTGTCCAGCAACGTTGGCAGGGAAGATTTTGAGGTTCGACGCGCCTGCATCGAGTGCGGCAAACATCTCAGATGGCGTGAAGACTCCTGGCATCGGCAATAAACCCAGTTCGAGAGCGGTTGTGATCAGCAGTGGATTGGTGTGCGGCATCACGGCAATCGTTCCACCAGCATCCTTAAGGGAACGTAGATTGTCAACACTGCGCAGTGTTCCAGCTCCCACAGCGCAATCTTCAGGCAGCGATTGTCGTAGAATCGCGATGCTTTCATACGGTGACGGAGAATTGATGGGAACTTCGAGTACCCTCAATCCAGACTGATAGAGTGTTTCACCGACAATTTGGGCTCTGTCTGGTGTGAGTCCGCGTAAAATGCCCACCAATGGGCATGTCTGAATGGCTGTATCAAATGGTGTCACGGTGTCTCCGATGAATGATTTGCAAACCGGTGAGGGTAGCGTCTTCGGCTGGCAACAAGAATAGTTGCATGTCCGGACGACTGTTCGACAACGCCAACTCGTAGAGTGCCATCAGTCGTTTGGATCCAACGATGGTACAGGACCGAGCCTCTTTGAGTAAGGCAGCGTTGTGAATTTCTGTTCCGATCAACAGGCCTGACAAATAGGCTCGCGGAAACTGAATTGTGTCGCTCAAAGTGTTGGCACGAACGGTAAACAATTGCTGTAAGAGGCTCATAGATGACGCACTATCTGAAACACCCAAAAGAAAATCTGAGTCACCCCATTCTTCGGTACCGGCTAAGATAGAATGTTGCTGCAAAATGGAGTAGAGTTCACCCGTCAAGAAGGTGTCGAACTGCGTCAGTCGATCTTCCGAAACCAAAACATGTTTCGAGTGGGTTCCGCACAGGATGATGCAATCGGCGCTCGGTTGCTTTGTAATTGCACCAAGCGTTTGGACTTCTTCACCACGCATCATGTTCACCGGAGAGGGTTGTTTGACACCGGGTACAATCCAAGCAGCACGATCGGTGAGATGTGAAATGTCGATCAAATGCTCACTGAGATCGGGGAGTACAAAGGGCGTCTCACAATATGGGGTTTCAATCCATCCCTTGGAAGAGCCAACCATACCCGAGAGATAGATATCTCCGTTCCAGTCTTGTGTAATGTCGTCAAACACGCGTTTAAAATCTACGGGAGAGAGACTGAGGACTCCTTGTTCGGTAGACCTCGACGACACAACTATACCGTTTTCAACAAGGTAAGCTCTTAAGCTTGTCGTGCCCCAATCGATTGCAATCATGCTCGGCCTGCGTCAATGACCAAACTTTGCGCTGTGATCATACGAGATTGTTCGGATGCTAGAAAGAGGACCAGCTTGGCAATTTCTTCTGGGTAAATCAATTCTTTTAGACATTGCGTGGCAAGGAGTTCCTTTTCATCTTCAGCAGTCATCCAGAGTGTACGCTGCTTTTCTGTCATGATCCAGCCTGGAAGTACTGCATTGACTCGAATTTTATGAGGACCAAGATCTCTTGCGAGCGCATTGGTCAATCCAATGATAGCGGCTTTTGATGCCAAATATCCAGGCATGCCACCGACTTTGAGCATGAAGGAGTTGGAAGACAGATTGATGATAGAGCCACCGTTCAATGCCTTCATACTTTCCACAACGGCTTGTGCACTGAAGAAATGGGGGCGAAGGTTGATGTTCTGACAGTTGTCCCAGTATTCTGGAGTGACTGATTCGATGGCGTGTCTATCATCGCTGGCGGCATTGTTGACCAGAATTGCGATGGGACCATTGGCTTCAATACTTTTCTCAATAACCGAACGTAATGTTTCGATGTTTCGGATGTCGCAGTACTCAAACATGACATTTGCAAATCGATTGGCTAGGGCGGTGGAAGCCTTGAGGTCGATATCTACAAAGGTG
>CALDQI010000099.1:0-4498 GCA_937911635.1 uncultured Pseudomonadota bacterium
GATCTGGACGTCGTGGGACGACATTCTTTTCCCACTTTTTTCCCAGTTTTGAAATTTTACCCCAAAAGCACACAAAACCGATTCGGCAATAACCTACATACATCCATCATTATTGCCAATCATCATCGACCCTAAAAAAGAGTCCTTAAAGACTATTGGTGATAGTCCACACCCAAGTAAAAAACGACAACGAACACACCACCTCCCATTGTAGGGAGAATAGTGTCAGTCAGATTCGAAGCCCATCAAGCGTTCAAGAGAGCGAGGTATACTTCTGTATCCGAGCGAAGGCGAAACTTGATGGGCTTCGAAGATGGCGACAATATTATTCCTAGTTACTCAGGGCGACGCAACATCTTCTCAATTTCATAAATGTGCTCTTGCTCGTCGAGAATCATTCCGCGAATAAACTCTTCCAGATGAATGTCGTGTCCTTCAACCAGTTTCAAAATATCATGCAAGAGGACCACTTGAGCGCGTTCATGCTCCAAAGACTCTTTCAAGATTTCACCCACTGCATGTTTGTGTGTTTCCAAAAGGCTACCCATTTTCAACGATGGGTGACCACCCAAAGCCGTAATCTTTTCACCAATTTGCTCTGCATGAAGCAATGACTCTGCAGACTGTGAACGAAACCAACCAACGATTGGAATGCGATTGAATCCAAATATCATCAATGAGTAGTGGCTGTATCGAACCACTCCTGCATATTCATTTTCTAGCGCTTGATTGAGTTTTTCAATTACCTGTTCTTTGTTCATGGGTACTCCTATATTGATTGCACCCTACAAATAACACAGTTCTAGAGGCTTGCCAGTAGAGATCTCAGGTTCTCCATTTGGGCTTTGGCGCTCTCCCGATCCCACATCATTTGGAGAGAAAAGAAACCTTGCAGCTGATCTTCATTCCATGAGCATCGTTCGAGGGCCTGCTCAGGACCATTGGTTTCCATATCGTGTAAAATCGCCCGCAATCGCTTTCGAGTTTCTCGAGGAATATTGATCTTTTCGTTCACCACAAGTCCAGTGACCATCTGGCGTCTGTGCTGTCCGTAAAACTTGATTTTGTGCGGAGCCAGTCGATAACCGTAATCTTTGATGATCTGCCCGACCAGTTTGGGCAGTCCTTCTGGGGTCCACTCTCCTGAAAAGGTCATGTCATCCGCGTACCTGGTGTAATTGAGATTGTGCTCGTTGGAGAGTTCAAGCAACCGAACATCGGCATCCCACATGACGAGATTCGCCAAATGAGGACTGGTTGGTGCACCTTGTGGCAGCTCGCCGTGTAAACAACACAATCCGGCTACGAGCTTCGCATCGGCATCTGACAAATTATAGTGGCGTTTGAGTACCGCTTTGACAATCTTCTGTTTCGTTGATGGAAAGAAATCCGTGATGTCAAAATTGGCGACCATGCGCTGACCGACATGGGGTTTGGCATTGGTTAAAATAGATCGACTGGGCACAAACCCATGGGCTACATCGTGGGGCATCACCGTGTAAAAGAGTTCGTGCAACAGACGGTTCTGTATCTCTTTCAGTTCATCACTCGGCGCTTTGATAACGCGAAATTTACCATTGCCTTTGGATATCTTGTAGATGCGATAGGAACCTTGGATATTGCCAACCAATGTTTGCAAGTCTGCAAGAGAATTACATGTGAGTGTAGCAATATCAATGGACTGCGATTCTGTTGTCATAATTGAACCATTATTGAATACGGAAAAGAAAAGGACAGCATAAATGATAAAATTATCCTGGTTCTAATAGTGGAAACGTAAGCGTAACACTATTAGAACCAGCATAATTTTGTCGATGGATTTGTAAGCAATCCATCGACAAATACAGTTCTGATGGAACATCAGACACACAGTTTGTTGATAAAGCCTGTCCTTTTCTGATATCATTATAACCAATCAAACAGTTAACCATCAAGACAAAATGAGTCTACGTCTACAAAATGTACACCCCGTTTTTGCAATGCACGAATCCCTTCCTCATCGCTGCAACCTCTTAAACAGACAGTTTGCAGATTTGGAAGAGTGAATAATATCTTTGGAACATTCGTAAAATGATTACCAGAGATATTAATCGTTTGTAACCGACTGAGTTTTCCAATCGCCTCAGGTAATTCATGTAGATCATTACCCCAAAGGTATAACTCACGCAGGTTAATCAAACATCCGATTTCTTCCGGAATACTCCTAAGCCACGTTGACTGATCTGTAATGGATAAAACTTCAAGAGATGATAACAATCTCAAGTCAGTCAAATCACATTCTGCTTCGATCAATAACGATTCAATACCATCATCTTCAAGATTTTCCAGTGGTAGCCGATTGTTATTGTATCGAACTGCAGTATGCCTTACGAACATCCTCTGCAACCGAACATTTGATACCCCTGCCACCAATCTTTCAACATTTAAAATACTGTATAAATGAGCAGATTTTTTGTAATCAATACCAACCGTCGAATAGGCTTTGTAGTGAAACGTTCCTCTATCCATCCATGCATATGAATTTCCAATACGAATGATACCGATATACTCTAACCACGTTTGAAAGTATTCTGGAACATTCTGCGTTTGCCTCATATTTTTCAAAGTCTGGATCAACTGTAGGCTCACGTCTCCCTGTTTATCCGAAAATTGACAGAGAAACTCAAGCAAGTTCGAACTCTTGCTCAAGTTCAATATTGTCAATGGTTCAGTTATAAAGCAAGGCAAAGCAGATACAGCATGATAATTAAAACCACCATCACACAGACGACCATTAACCTGCATACGTTGAACGTTTGATAGTTGGTTCACAAAAGACCACTCGCCAGTGGGATTGAATAGATTCAGGTGTGATATTTTGACTAGCAAATCTACATTCCCTGCGAGCCAAGCAAGTTCAACACTCATGTTGACAACTCGCTCTCGCAAAGAGCCTGGTGTAGCTGAAAACTCCCAATGATGACAAAAACGCTTGTTGGCATCTGCTGTGACCATCATCAATGGATGTTCACAACTCCACACGCCTTCGCTCCAAAACACATCCATATGACCACCCTGTATGGATAGATGTGTCACAGATGGGAGACACTTTAACATCTGTTCGGTAAACCTAAGATTCAATCGACCTTCATTCAGAACAATGACTTCTTTAAGGACCGGAAAGACCCTAGAGCCAAAAATACTTTCAATAATGCAATTGTCCACAGACTTTTGGATACGGGCTTGCATGATCAACACCTGTTGCACACGATCTCCAATGCAGGCATCTTTATCATCGGACAATAACAATCTGAGTGCGCCAATCTCTAATTTGGTAGACGGTGTTTTGTGTCTCCACAAACTGTTCTCAACATCATCGCTGTATACCGGGGATATTCCCAACAAAGGATATCTCCCCAAGTTAATTTGGTTAGAGAAGGCTTGAAGTCGCGCACGCTGTTTGTGAGTGGCAACAAACTTTACCAACTCACACACCCCGCCATGCATTTTCCATTGAACTTCAATACCAGAAGCAACAAACAATAAATCGGTTGTACGGCCGCGAACCTTATTTAAATCAAACACAAAAGGAGAATTCCTCCAAGAATAATCATTCGCTGACAAAATAATTGAGGTCACTGTCGAACATTCTTCTATGATTGTTCCCACTTGATTTGCGTCATCAACGATCAGTAACTTACAGGAGTTGTTTTTTTTAAGAAACGTAGGTGTTTTGGTAATACCCGTCAAGTCAACTACAGAAGGTAGATTATCAAGTTCTTCAGGACACATACGAAAATACAGTTCTAAAAATCCCCAGAAATACTCATTATTCTTGCGTCGTTCGTCCCATACATTCATATTATGGTCATGCGTTTTCTCAAGTAAACCAATCCGGTGCTCTATCCAAGTAAAGGTTCGTTTTTTGAAAGACAACCCTCTAAAAATGCTTTTTTTGAAAGCGTCTCTTCCTTCATCTGGCAATGTATCAACCAGTGAATCCAATAATATAAAGGCTTGCTCCACATACGCATGTGATCCATGAAGTAGCTTTCTCATTTTTTTTGCTTGCTGTTTATACATTATAGAAACGCTTACAACTCAAGATATGGATAACGAAAGGAAATACGAATGAGATTGACCAAGCACAAGAGAAAGCCTACCCATTCAGAATTTACTGTATGACATCCGAATACAAAAGACAATTAGGCATTTGCATCCAACAACAACGTACTCCCCAATGTCTCACCATTCCAGCGAGCATCATCAGACATGTGCGTGTTCAAAAATGCAGCACCATCTCAAAAGAACAACTTTTCAAGCTTGGGAAGGGTAAACAGAACTTCAGGCACCCCGTTTAGTGGATTTTCGGAAATGTTGATAACACGTAGATTCTGTAAATTCGATAGAGAGTTCGGCAAGGTTTGCAGTTCATTCTGTAATCGGGTAGCCAACTCGATAGAGAGTACATCGGGTACCATCACCAGTTCCTCTTGTCCCACGTTCGTAAACTCTGTAG
>CALDQI010000100.1:0-3793 GCA_937911635.1 uncultured Pseudomonadota bacterium
CGTAGAGAATCCTGGAATGTGGAGTTCCCCAATCACCTCTGGGTTCAATGGGTTCGACAAATCAATTGTGAATAGGGGGTCTGTTTGTTCAAACGTAACGACGTATCCCTTTTCTCCCATCATGCGACAGGACATGATTTGTTCCCCCGGCGCGATGCCTTTTACAGAACCCACTTCTCGCAACAATCCACTGCCAACATCTTGGAGTATCGTCACATTGTTGCCGATATCTTCATCATCTAGATTGGAGCCCCACCACCAGTCAAGTTCGGTTGAAGCTACCCGTAGATGTCCATCATACTCACTCATGGCAAATTGATCGTAAATCCACCCATCTACAGAACCAGAGGCTGCATAAGTTGGTTCACTATCCGGATTGAGTTCAAACTTGTGAATGTGGGTATCCAAGTTCATAGAACCCCAGCCCCACCACCACCATCTTGAAGTCTGGGCAACGTAGAGGTTTTCTTGAGAAGCATATACGGTCCATCCGTTGGCCATTAAGCCCGTCGCGTCTGTAGTCTGTTCCTCAATATCGACATGAAATAGACTGAGCATATTGAACTGAGAGACATTACTCGGCCGATACAGATCAGTGCAATCGTGCATCGGTTCAAATTGATTTGATCCGGCGGAGTCCTTCATTTGAGGCAAAAGGTCAGCCACATTCCAGTCGGAGATCATTGTATCAATGAGGGGTTCCAATATGATTCGGGCCTCTTCTCTCTTAGTGTCGATGTCTGTTTGTAGTTCCTCATCTGAGAGGTTCCAGTCCACCTCCGGTAAATTCAATGAGTCGTCCCACATTAGATCCCACGCTTCAGAGGGGAGGTCGAGCCAATGATTGAGAACAAAGTACATATCATCTTCAACCATACGGGCATCGGTCTGATATCCTTCCAAATAAATATGCCTGGTTTCAATCGGATTGCTTCGGTCTGTGATGTCAAAGAAGGTGTATTTAGTGCCATAGAAATCACCTTCATACACCTGAGACGCGACCACGATTGTATCCTCGTGAAGGAACAGACCCTGACTCCATCCTTCGATGTCAATTGAAGACACCTTTTCAGCATCGGCAATGGGCCATGAATCGACGATGTGTAGAGCTCGATCTTGAGCTACATAGATGAACTGTCCATCTGTTTTGACGAGATCGATTTCGTCGACGCCTTCTTCTTGATTGTTGGTGGTTGTATAATCACTGGGTGCCGAATCATTGCCACCACCATCGGCCTCTGCTCCAGAGTCTTCGAAGCCGACATCCATACCACCGTAGTAACTATATCGATAGGACAGTGCTTGATTCAATACGATATCACCCAAGTATTCTTGAGTTTCAGCACAAGTTTCAAATTGGAAAAGAATCGGTTCAGATTCTGAAGGATCTAAGATGTTTGGATCATCATCTTTGGGTCCTGAACAGGCAGAAAGGGCAAGAACTAGACTGGTAAGTAAGAAGGGAGATTTGGTCATTTGAGACTCCATTTGAGTGGTGCGAAATTGAAAAACCATTTGTCCTTGATTGAATGTATCAAAGACAAATGGTCTAAATGCAAAACTCATACCAAAGTTATTTGGTTAACTATGCAGAAGCATTTTGGGGACTATCCAGCTAGTTTAGTTGCACTCAGAGGCAATCATGTAAGATACACTCACACCTTCACCAGCTTCTGGGATTTCAGTACCGTGAAACACGATTGAGTTGCTGCGAGAATCATATGTCCATCCATTAAACGGATCCTGACTGACTTCTGAACCATCGATAACGACTGTAATAGAGGATAGATTGGCTGGTTCTTGATCCAATGGGAAGCGAACAGTAAGACCAGCTGCAGCAAGTGCCATTTCTTCAAGCGACTGTTGATATGAATTGGCGTTGATGTCTGCAATGTACCCTTGTGTGGCTTGGATAACTTCTTCATAGAGAGGGTTTCCACCAAAAAGTCCACCATTGGCATCCAAGAAGGCGCTGTATCGTACAAGGGTTGGGTCGTTAGGCTTGAGTCCTTGAAACCAGTTGATGAAATTTTGTCCCTGGATATTTGATCCACTGTCATCCTCATCAGAGACCACGATAACACTGAGACCATTGCTCGGGTTGCGCATGAAACTTGAGTTTGATGTCAGAGCAGCATGTGTGACTTCGAGTCCCTTTTCATCAGCTGAACCATCTGTATTCAAGACGGAGTCCAAGGTTGATGTGAAGGTATTGACCACCGACTGCTGACCTTGAGCTGAGTTCATGACGGGCCCTTGAAATACACCATTATCAGCGGTGTCCGTAGTCACGATAGCCATCTGATAATCCAGTCCTAAGGAAAGGAAAGACCCAAGAAATGATGAGAAGTTATCTTTTACATTGATGATGTTGTCATCCATCGAGCAAGAATTATCAAACACCCAGAGGACGTCTACCGCAGAGTTGTAATCTTGCTGAAAACTCTCCTCATAGATGGCTCCCTCTGTTCCAACTCCCAAGACATTCGTTTCAGGCGGTTCAGGATCGTTGCTATCAATCTCAAGTTCAACTTGGTAGTCTAGATACAATGTTGGTAGGAAGTACATACCAATCGTGATGCTTTCGTCTTGTGCAAGGGTGATTTCCGAACCATCATAAGTGGTTGAGAATGATGAAGATCCATTGCCATCAACAAATATATCTGTGATATTGGCATCTCCTTTTCCTCTGTTGGTAATGGTTACATCGATGGGATCAGAAGGACAATCTTTCATTAGATAACCAAAGTCAATAGTACTGGGTTCTACCAATAGATCTGGGTCTTCTGTCGGAATGTATTCTTCTTCTACAGCAGTGTCATCGGGGTCTGTGACATATGTTTTACCTTCATCAAAAGAATAATCTGAACAAGCAGCATATAGGGGGAGTAACAACCATCGTGTCATGCTTTACCTCGGGTGGCATGTTGTTTTAACATTCAAATGTGACACATTTTTTTAGATTAGGCAAATATAATATATCAGATGTTATAAATAAATAGCCTATGGCTATTCGAAACAATCGGAACGATGACCATATGATTCTGGTGAGATATAATAAAGTGTAACGTGAATTTCACCTATGTTTACATTGAGGACACCATGTCTAAATCTCATTACTCCGATATTTTATCAACGATTCAATCTGTTCGCGCAGAGATTCAAGAGGTGTTTCCAGATCTGGTTGTACCGTCTTCTCAGGTCATGGCGACAGTAGACCCTGTTTTGGTCAAAGGGCATCACATTGATCACACTTTGCTTAAACCTGACGCAACAGAGAGTCAGATTCGTACGCTGGTAAAAGAGGCGATACAGTACGAATTCGCTTCGGTGTGTGTCAACGGTCGGTGGGTATCTGTTGTGTCGGAGTTGCTGATTGGTACAACTGTTAAAACCTGTGCTGTGGTTGGTTTTCCACTTGGTGCAATATCGTCAAAGGTGAAGGCATTTGAAACCCAAACTGCGATTCAAGATGGGGCAACAGAAATCGACATGGTTTTGTCAATCGGTGATGTGAAATCTCACAGCTGGAAAATGGTCTTTCAAGATATCCAGACTGTCGTAGAATCCGCTTCGGGATTTGCAATGGTTAAAGTGATCTTGGAAACAGGATACCTATCAGAATATGAGATCATTGCCTCTTCGATTATTTCGACCATGGCTGGTGCCTCATTTGTAAAAACGAGCACGGGATTTTCTGGAACTGGAGCTACAGTTCACGACGTTTCATTGATGAAACATACAGTCGGACCCGATATTGAGGTGAAAGCCTCTGGTGGTATCCGAACCCCAG
>CALDQI010000101.1:0-2844 GCA_937911635.1 uncultured Pseudomonadota bacterium
TTAAACCACTCAATATCAGCAAGTGCTTTGTATAGGGCGTTTTCTCCTTCTTCGCGAGCGGCGTGGCCTGCTTTGCCTTTTACAGTACAATCCAGCACCATCAAACCCTTTTCGGCAATGGCCATGTGTGCTTTGGCAGCTTTATCTCCAGATCGAGCGACTTTGACCAAGCGAGAAATGCGCTTTTCTACAGACTCAAGATCTTTGAAAATGAGTTCCAACTCTATGGTTTCTATATCTCGTAGCGGGTCAACAGAGCCATCAACGTGATGAATATCTTCTGATTCAAAACAACGAACCACATGTAAAATGGCATCGACAGTGCGAATGGTTCCAAGAAACTGATTTCCGAGCCCTTCACCCTTGGATGCGCCTTTGACAAGACCAGCAATATCCACAATTTCTACTGCTGCAGGGATGATTTTTTGCGTTTTGATGATGTTGTTGATGACCTTAAGACGTGGGTCTGGTACCGGTACAATCCCTGTGTTGGGTTCAATGGTACAGAATGGGTAGTTGGCAGACTCTGCTCCTGCATTGGTGAGTGCATTGAATAGGGTACTCTTTCCAACGTTCGGTAATCCGACGATTCCAGCTTGTAATGCCATGGTGTCTCCTGAGAAATCTTAGACAATTGAATTCGATAGTTGGCTGTGATCTATCGCTATGATAGGAGAATTGCAACATATTTCAGGTGTGCATCTCACAGGAGCTTGTGATAGAATATCTGCATGCAAGAAATATCGAGAGAACTTCAGTTGTTAATGTCCACCTCAGTCTTTCAAGGGCTAAACCCTAGAGATTTTATGGGGATGGATTTGCTCTGGGAGATTCGTAAGGTGTCTGGAGAGCAAGTGGTGTGGTACCAAGGACAGTCCGCTAGCGAGATGGCCATCGTTATGAATGGATCTTTGAGAGCCCAGATCAATGAGCAAGTTTTGGGTCGGATAGACAAAGGGGAATTGGTTGGTGAGTTGGCAGTGTTCACCGATAATTTTCGTTCTGCTACAGTTGTTGCCAATGCCGACGACGTCACGTTGTTGGTCCTTTCTAAGGAAGGGCTCCGTTTGCTGAGGGATGGACATTGGCCCATCTATGATCGATTGCTGAATTCAGCGTTGAAGCGTCTTGGAAATCGAATTCGACTGACCAACATAGAGATCGCAAAGAAGTCCAAGGGTACAGATGCTCAGGTCAAAGCTGAAGAACCGACTTGGCTTGGAACGATGATGTCGAAGCTGCCATTTTCTCAGGAGCCTACACCACCGTCTGCGATTTCAGCACTTCGAAAGCTGCCAGGTCTGCAATCTGCACACCCGATGAATATTCAAAGCATCATAACGGCGATGACCCCTAAATATCTAGCGAAGGGTAAACCATTGGTTCTAGAAGGTCAGACTGGAGACTCCGCATTTTTGCTGGTGGAAGGGGTGATTGAAGTTTATCGCAATGTGCGCGGTGGTAAGGCACAACACTTGGCGAGTTTGTATCCAGGAGCGTTACTCGGAACAGGCTCGTTAATTTTGGGTGAACGGAGAAATGCGTCCTGTGTCGCCAATAAAAATACGGTGGCTTGGGTCTATGAAATATCGCGAGAGCAATCGGATTCTCTAAAGGACGAACCTTCGATGCTGTGGAGAGAATCTTTATTGTCAGCATTGGCTTTCCAACTTCGATCCGCCGATGAATTGTTGGTGCTGATTGAGCAGGGTCGTCGTCCAGAAAGTGATTACGACAAGGTGCGTAGGTCACTCTCGGGTTATTGATTCTTATCAATTGCCAACAGAGCGAATAGAAATTTTAATTGGGTAGGGTGTCATGTCTGAATCACCATTCAAGAGACTGCTTCGATATGCTGAAGCCGATCGCAAACGAATCTATAAAGCCTCAGCACTGTCGATCTTGAATAAAATTGCCGATTTGGCTCCGCCGGCTCTCATTGGTGTGGCGGTCGATATTGTCATCAAAAAAGAAGATTCGGCATTGGCCCAGTGGGGGATTGAAGATTCTTTCCATCAGCTGGTTTTGCTTGCTGCTGTGACGGTGTTGGTGTGGGGAGCAGAGTCCGTCTTTGAATACGCCTTTCAGTGGCAGTGGCGAACGCTCGCTCAGGATTTGCAGCACAGATTACGAGTCGACACTCACCGACATTTACAGAAACTCGATGTAGGGTGGTTTCGAGATCACAAGAGTGGCCGACTGATGAGCATTTTGAACGACGACATCAATCAACTGGAACGATTTTTGGACGGTGGTGCCAACGACATCTTGCAAGTGGGTACAACTGTTGTTTGTGTAACGGGGGTATTCTTTTACTTCTCGCCTGGGATTGCACTTCTCGCGATGCTTCCGATTCCCATCATTCTTTGGGGATCCTTTTTGTTTCAGTCCAGAATCGCACCCCGATATGCGAATGTTCGAGAGCGAGCTTCATTGATCAACAGTCAGTTGGCGAACAATCTTTCCGGTATTGAAACGGTCAAGTCTTTTACAGCTGAAGAGCGAGAAGTCCAAACCCTCGATCGGTTGAGCGTTGAATACAAAGAGGCCAACGCTGCTGCCATTCGGTTGTCTTCGGCATTCTCTCCGCTGATTCGAATGGCAATTGTGCTTGGGTTTGGAGCCACCTTGATTTATGGTGGACAATTAACCTTAGACGGTCAGATGGAAGTGGGAGTGTATTCAGTCCTCATATTCTTGACGCAGCGCTTGTTGTGGCCACTCACTCGACTGGGTTCTACGTTTGATTTGTATCAACGAGCAATGGCGTCAGTCCATCGTGTTTTTGGATTGTTGGATACGGATAAGGCTATCGTCGGTGGAGAGCATGCTCCGGAGAAGGTT
>CALDQI010000102.1:0-2731 GCA_937911635.1 uncultured Pseudomonadota bacterium
GATGGCGCTATTATCGTGGTCGATGATGAAGTAGCCAAGCCACGGATCGGTGAGCGCGTACATGTGAAATGCGGCGATATCTCCTAAAATCGGACCGCCGTTGTTCGCATTGTATATACCTGCTGGGAGGGCATCCAATCCAGATGAACCGAAATTATCGCTTTCCTTCAAAACGCCGGCACTCCACATAGTACTGTTGCCTGCAGCTTTGCTCGCATCATTGCCTAAGGTTGCCCGCAAATGGGTGACTTGATCTTCAGAAGGGATGCTCCAGCCTTCGGGGCACAGGGTCTCGTCGGACCAAGCATAGGCATCGGAATAAAGTGATTTGGCATAATAATAACCGTAGAGGTCTAGGTCGGCTTCACTGCTGCCGTATTGCAAGTATTGACTCGCATCGATCGGGCTTCCATCGCGATAATGAGATACTCGCAGATTTTCCGCCATCCATATTTGATTGCCAATCAAGACTGTTTCGTAGTCATTACCATCCAGATCGACACATTCGAAACAATGGTCTGCTGCGAGACCCGTTGCACCGCCAACGCAACCGCAGGTACTGCCGAATGCACTGCCACCACAAACCCCTGCACAGTCTAAGTCTGCATTGGGTACAATCTCGGTGCTGCCGCCGGCACAGATATCACACGCATCCACAACCGCAGTGCCACCACATTCATCATTACAGTCTGTGACAATAGCATTGATGTCATCGTCGTCACAGTCGTTTTCGGTTAGGGTACCGTCACAATCTGCATCTGTGGAACGGATTGGACTGGTGGCATCATTGTCATCACAATCATCGGCAGTCAATACACCATCACAGTCTTGATCATTCGAAATTGCTAACAAACCAGAGTCTTCGTCGTCACAATCAGTATTCTCAGCACTCCAACCATCTTCATCATTGTCGGTCAAACATTCACTGTCCGATTCATTCTCGGCTGCTCCCGGAAACGTCAGTGGATTCGAGTCATCACAATCAGTTCCAGAATCAAACTCCCCCGTTGCATCAAGATCACCAAACCCATCACCATCCGAATCCTTCATACACTCACCCGATGTCGCTTCGGTCACCGAACCGGGAAAAGTGTTTGAGTCTCGATCATCGCAGTCTCCTTCAAACTCGGAGTATCCATCTCCATCATCATCAATCGCCAGTGGATTCTCGGGTGGTTCAACGGTAATACAACCGGTCAACATCCCCATTAGTAGCCATACAGACATAAGTCACTCCTTGAACCATAGCCATTTGGTAAAAATGTAACATCTTTCAGATAACCTTAAGGATTATTGACTCTCGATTCATGGTTCAAAGTCTTGTTATCCATGAGAAGGGACAAAGGCATACACTTAGTTGAATATAAAAGTTACTCAACGTGACCCAGCCAACAAAACCAACGGCAAACCCCTCACCCACCAAAATGACCAAACAGTGTCCAAATTGTGAACAAGCAACTGTCTTGATCTGTCTGGATATACAAATGAGTTCGATTATCTGAACAGAATAAACCCTACTGTAGGAAGTATTTATATACGCCAACGCAAACTGTTATCGTTTGGAAGGGTGCCGCGAATCCCGTTTGAAAGTGGTTATCGCTGCGATAATTGTAACAAACGCTCCCCCAATTCAGTATCGGGTTCTTCCAATGCTTGATATGCTTTTTGTAAACGGATCAAAAGTGCATTTGCTGAGTCATCTTGATTGAGTCTTCGATGGTCTAGAAGTACATCGAGTCCCATTTCTATGGTCTTTGTATGAGATAGTCCATGATAGTCAAAGAGTAAGTCAAACGCCTGTTGTCGATGCAAGAGTGCGCTGTCAAAATCGTTGAGGGCTGTATGGACTTTTGCTAAGTAGTTGTGTGTTGACGCCAAATTGGCGTTCTCTTTTCCGTAAAACTTTTCTTCCAAAATAAGAAGACGTCGAAAGGTTTGTAGACTATTTTGGTTCTTTTGCAGGGTCAGTTGTACTCGCCCCAATAAAAATATCGTGTACAAGTTCGATGAGTTTAAAGGCTCTTGCTCATTTAAAATGGTGTCGCAACCATCTATCAGCCAGTTTTCTGCCTGATCCAATTCATCTTGATCGACGTGATACCATGCAATTTCTTGGAGTGCATCAGATACAATGTGATTGCCTTTGCTTAAACTGGTGCACCCTGTTTGATAGGTTTTGCACTGGTATTCATATGATGTTGACCAATTTTCAATCTGCCCATAGAGAGAAGCCAGCGATGCATAGGAATAGGTTACATGGAAGTGTTCCTCCCCCAACTGTGACTGCTGAAGATTCAATACTTCATAGGTTAAGTCTATTGCCTCTTGAAATTTATTTTGGTGCATGCGTAAACGGGCAAAATTTTGTTTGAGCATAATGAAGTCTAGACTGTTGGGTGCCCAATGGTCTTTTGCCAAAGTATGGGCTTTTGTTATATGAAATTCGGCTGAGGGTATGTCTTTCATCCACATGTATACAACACCTATGTTGACATGGTACATGGGTACAGGAACAGTCCTCAATTTGGCTAGTTCTATCAATTCGAGATAGATACCCTTGGCTTCTTCATAGAGATTCAGTTCCATCGCAGTCAATCCGAGTATATTTGATACTTGCATATATGCCCAAGAATGAGTGCCCAAATCCGTTCTGATGATGCTGCGAGCCTCCATACAAATATCGTATGCTCGTTCCAACGCCCCTTTTGTTTTTAGGAGATCAGCGTATTCA
>CALDQI010000103.1:0-4302 GCA_937911635.1 uncultured Pseudomonadota bacterium
CAGAAAAGGTTGCCGTCCCTGAACTTGTCGCTCCTTGTGTCGACATACTAGATCCATTTATCGCCCAGTCTAACGATACATCATCTGGCTGATCTTGCGCATCAGCTACCGTAGCCGTAAACAATATGGGACTGCCCTCACTCATTACAGATCCGTCTAATGGTGAATCAATCGCAATGCTGGGGGGAGTTCCAACTGTAAAGGTTGTCAAAGCCGTACATGTAGCACCAACTTCATCGGCCACCTGAAGACTGATGGTGTGTGTGTTGACGGTCAAATCGGCATAAGAGAAAACAATGTGCCCGGATGAGTCTGGTGTTACGGTACCCAAAACCCCGTCTTTGTCAGAACTCCACGTTACAGCCAACCAATCGGGGGCGACATCCACATCACTGGTCATTCCGGTGAACGTCACCACATCACCCTCTGGACACACTGAATCATTTAAAGGAGTATCAATCTCACACAGAGGAGCGGAGTTTGCGGGACCCACATCAATGATGACGGTTTCCACAGCCTCCTTTCCTGTTGTATCCTCGACATGAAGTTCCACTGCATGCTGACCTTCAGTAAGGTTTCCATACCCAAGTACTTGTCCTGTACTGTTGGGAATGGAGTCAACACTGCTGAGTTGACCATCGATATTGGACTCCCAAAATGCAACCAAAGATTCAGCACTGTCCTCGGCATCTGAGACCACCCCTTCGAAGGTGATCAACTGGTCTGCATAGTACATACCACCTGTTGCTGGACTGATGATTTGTACCACAGGCTCTTGTGTAGGTTCTACGGATACAACAATGGTGTCATCCCCCCTCGAATTATCTGCATCTCGAACGGCAAGGGTGATCTCCGTATCGCTGAGTCCCAATGAGAGATCGCATATGGTTTCACCATTTTCATCTGGAATCACACCATCGCAAACGATTTCTCCGTTGACATACCAGATCGTGGTCAGCTGGTCCGGCGTGTGATTGGGATCCGTAACGGACCCCACGAATCGTGTCGGCATCCCTTCCAACATCGCATCACCGGTGTCATGTGAAACGATATCGGCCTTTGGAGCCGGGTTTTGAATGGTAATGCTTTTATCTGTTCGACAAGCTACTGTTGCTATTAGACCAAGGCTGATAAATGGGCGCATGAAAATACTCCAACAGGGTTTGAATATTTGTCTCGAATCCTTCTATGGATGCAAATGGACTTCACATCTCATCTAGATATCATACAGTGTACAACCTTATGGACTATGAACCGATACAATTTATCAGAACGTATAAACCGAGCATATTCAAGACCTCATAAAACCGAAATCTTTACGCTATAGAGCTCACTCTTCTTCATTCATCGTTTCAACGACTTCTTCTACGCTTTCTTTGATCTTCTTCGCCTTATCAACAGATCCTTGAACCTCATCAATTTGCTCACATACCTCTAGAATCTCTTTCCATGTTTCAGTCTGCGGTTCAGGGGCTAGGTCTCCAACTGAATCTCCAACAAAATCCACATAAAACTCCCATGCGATGGAAAACAGCCTAAACCAAACCATCTCTTTATCTCGGAAGGCTTTCAACGTAGCCCTATAGTTTCGAATGTTCGCTCGGTGCCCCAAGACCTCACCATTAATTTCTGACATCGTATCAAAGGTTTGCTCAAAAGAGGTCGTCAGTTCAGAGAGTGTAGATTTGTGGTCGGTCACTATGCTTTTCAACAACTGACTTTTCGTTCCCTTTGCAAAATCTTCCAAGTCTTCCAAGACCGATTGAGCCTCACTGAGATTTCGTAGGGCTTCTGTAAGTTGAGGAGACATCTTTCGACTTTCGAGTTCCATTCGGTCGCATGCAGTACTGATCTGGTCCAAGGTACCGAGCATAGTCTTGGTGCTGGCCACAATACTCTCAGGGAAGACCGCTTGTAGTACGGCTCTACTGGCTTCGACCACATTGGCATGCTGCTGTTGCAACGTCCATTGCTCTTTCAACTCTTCAAGGCTGCTGTGTACACGATTGAGATTGGTGGCGACATCGCCAAAACTGTTTCGTAAATTGTGGTACGTATCGACAAATCCTTTCAGTGCTTTCAGTCCATTGGTCGTATAGTATATCAAAGAAGCGGCTAACCCCACTGGTCCACCTGCGGCAATACTCCCAGCGATGGAAACCGTTGTCACAGTTGCACTCACAGTCGTCCACAATGCAGACACAACAGTTATTGTGTCTTGCCAAGCGACTTTACTGCTGGTCAAACCAAGTACACGATAAAACTCGGCCTGCGCATTTTGAATTGAGTTTTGGGCCTCTCGTTGGAGCACGTCTTCAATGAGTTGCTTTAGGCCATTACCACCATTCTTATTGAACTCCTTTTCAATCTCATCTGCGAGTACGTCAATTAATCCACTGAAGTTGGCTGCAAACAACACCTTGTTGTGCAGATCTTGATCATCTGCAACTTGATGCACTCGCTCATCGGGTTTTTTACTGCGAAACTCCCATTCGATCAGAACCTGCAGTTCGATGGGACCATCCGGCTGATATTGAGTGAAGATATCTTTGGTCTTAGCGTGGGTTGAGAGTACTCGCCCCAAGTCCGGATGCTCTAAAATCCGAAAATTTCGACGATACCGAGCTCCTGAGAAAGCCTCTGACACCGAACTGGCAATCCCTTCAAAGAAGCCTTCTTCCAAGGGGTCAAAGCTCATGGTTGCCGCCTCAATAATCTTTCGTGCATCCCACTTGCCATTTCGACACAATTCTAAAAATACAGGTACATCGTTGTCTTGTGTTTTCAACAACTTTTTCAGAGCCTCTGGTCGTTTGCCAAAGGTGACATATGATTTGTGTAAATTCCCCATAATACTCTCCTACACCCCTTCAAATTGTTTGGCGATTCGGAAAAAATCACTCCAAGTACCATTTGCCAAGCGATTTTTCAATGCCACTAGACCTTCTGGTTCCGTTCCGAAATCTTTCCATAAGATTGTCCACACTGGACCGTTCGCTGATGCTTGTGCGATGAAATCTCGTGCCTCTGACCCAGAGATACCCATCAACTCGGTGATGGTTTCGAAATCGTTTGCAATCGAATCCAATTCAGCCTGAGCATCAGCGCTCGCTTCTTCTGCAGCCTCTTCGGTATTTGCCCTATCGGCAATCTTTCCAAGTGCACTTTTCAAATTGGGCAAATACTCTTTCAAATGTCCTTTGGTCAAATCAAAATCGGTGGGCTTGAATCTTTTCAATGGACCGTCTGTATCAAAGAATATACCTTCGTTGGTTTCAAACAACTTGTACATCTTCTGCTCCGCAAACTTTTTGAGTCGCCGATACACCTTTTGCAAATCGTCTTCAATCGACTCAGATGGAGATGCCACACCTCGTCTGTAAATGTCTCGAGCTGTATCATTCCACCACAGAAAATATTTTACAGCATCTTTCAACTCTTTGGTCAGTTGAATTCCTGCTGACTCGAGGGTTTGTTCTGTCCTCGCATCCAACGCCTGCTCTGCACTGTCATCTGTTCCAGAACCGATTTGCTTAACAATCTCCGCCCCTTTAAGCAGTTTTCGGACTGTAGAGTCACGCATCAATGATTTCAATGTTGATTTACCGGCACCGTTGGTTTTACACACCACTGAGATTTCAACCTTTTCCGAAGTTTTGCGCACCAACCCTGCTACCACACCAGAATCCTTCTGAATACTAGACACATCACCAACTTTCAGTTTCTCCAAATAACTCTTCACTTTTAACGGTCGTTTGAACTTATTGGGATCTTTGATTCGTTTATCGATTCCGAAAAAGAAATCCCCATTCACCTCAACAGCATACCAAACCATGGGGGATGCCCCCAAAGCTTTCACCGCCGATTTTGACAAGGTTGTGAGTTTCGCTGCGCTTCCATTTACAGACATAGGCAATCCTATTTTTTGTGTTTACAGTATTATGTCAAAATCGTCATCGAGTGTTTCGATTATCTATTGAAGTCACTTAATTTTGCATGCAACCCAACACCATAGATACACACCAACAAAATTTCAACCTTATATTGTTCTATGAGTTCAGCGACAGGATTATGGAACGTGAGTAACCGACAATACACCATTAACAAATGGAACATTGTGTAGCTGTACTGATGACTTATTTTGACCAGTCATTTGAACCGTAGTGGTGAACCATAAGAATCCTGTATACTATTGAAAGGTACAGAGTGACATCAAGAAATACATTTATTGAGGTTAATCATGCTTGAAACGAACCAAAACAAGGCCGAACGCATATTGCGAATCCTGATCGCACTGATCCT
>CALDQI010000104.1:0-3605 GCA_937911635.1 uncultured Pseudomonadota bacterium
AGCCGAAAAAAGAGGCATCCCTTGGATTCGTCTAAATCAATACTCGTTGGTGCAGTTTGGTCACGGAAAGTATCAACGTCGCATTCAAGCCACCATCACCAGTGAAACCCGTCACATTGCGGTAGAATTGGCTTCTGATAAGGAAGAAACCAATCGAATTTTACGAGACGCAGGGCTTCCAGTACCCTTGCAGTACGACGTGTATTCCGATCGCAATGCCATTCGAGCTGCTCGACGAATTGGATTTCCGGTGGTGATAAAGCCCTACAATGCCAATCATGGACGCGGTGTGAGTATTGGTCTCAAATCGGATGAGGAAGTGACAGTGGCATTTGCAAAGGCTCGTGAGCACTCTCGTTGTGTATTGGTTGAGAGCTATGTTCCGGGGTTTGATCATCGTATGTTGGTGATCAACGGAGAATTGATTGCAGTTGCCAAACGCGTCCCGGGACACGTTGTCGGAGATGGTACTCATACAATTGCTGAGTTGATCGAGAGAGTCAATCAGGATCCACGTCGTGGTGTTGGTCATGAGAAGGTGCTGACGCGCTTGGAATTGGATCATCAGGCCAATCGACTGATGGAGGCCGCTGGATATACTGGTGAGTCGGTACTCGTCGAGGGTGAAGTTTTCTACCTGCGTTCTACAGGGAATCTCAGTACAGGTGGTACGGCGATTGATATGACCGATTCTTGTCACCCTGACAATCGTGAGATGGCGATACGTGCTGCAAAAACGATTGGTCTAGACGTAGCGGGCGTAGATTTCTTGACCCCAGATATCACACGTTCTTACAAAGATGTCGGCGGCGGAATCTGTGAAGTGAACGCGGCTCCGGGATTTCGTATGCACATTGCTCCCAGTGAAGGAACGTCTAGAAATGTCGCTGGTAAAGTCATCGACATGCTCTTTCCTTCTCACGCTCAGTCACACATTCCGATTGCAGCAGTCACAGGAACGAATGGCAAAACCACTACAACTCGTATGCTTGCTCATATTCATAAGATGGTTGGGGAAACCGTTGGGATGACAACGACGGATGGGATCTACATTGACGGTCAACGAACCTTAGAAGGAGATATGACTGGACCTACGTCCGCCAATATGGTACTTCGAGACCCGTCTATTTCCGTTGCAATTCTAGAGACCGCACGTGGTGGTCTACTTCGAGCAGGTCTGGGTTATAAGGCTCCAGATGTCTCTTGCTGTATCAACGTTGCCGCAGATCATCTGGGTCTTAAGGGGATCGATACATTAGAGCAGCTTTCAGAGGTCAAGCGCATTCCAATCGAAGTGGCTAAAGACACAGCTGTATTGAATGCCGATGATCCAAATTGTGTTCGAATGGCCGCTCATACTCAAGCCAAACACATTTGCTATGTGACGAGCAATCCACACAATAAGTTGGTTCGTCAGCACATTCGCGTTGGTGGCCGAGCGGTGGCGCTTGAAGAGGGGATCAACGGCCAGATGATCTCCATCTACGATAATGGTTCTCACATGCCTCTACTCTGGACGCATCTCATCCCAGCAACGCTTGAAGGACAGGCGCTTCACAATGTGGAGAATGCGATGTTTGCGGCGGCGATGGCTTATTCGATGGGGGTATCCTTAGAGAACATTCGTCAAGGACTTCGAACGTTTGATACATCGTTCTTTCAAGCCCCGGGGCGTATGAACATCTTCGATAAACTGGGTTTCAAGGTGATTCTAGATTACGGACACAATCCAGCAGCCATCCAAGCCATGTGTTCTCTCACAGATCGACTGGACTGCCGAGGTAAGCGCGTATGTGTATTGGCGGCACCCGGTGATCGACGCAACGAAGATATTGCGGAGATCGCGTCTATTGCAGCGGGTCACTTTGATCACTACATCTGTCGTCAAGACGATCGAACACGCGGCCGGCCTGATGGTGAAATCCCAGAACTTCTAAAAGCAGCATTGATGGAATCTGGTGTCAATGAAGAGCAGATTCAATGCATCAATTCTGAACAAGAGTCTGTATCTGCAGCCCTCAATACATGTACGGAAGGGGATTTGTTGCTTATTTTCGCCGACAAGATTACGCGATCGTGGAAGCAAATCATCTACTTTCACGACACGGTCAAAGGTACTTTGGAGCCTGAAACTGTGGGGGTTGGGATTGTTGGAGGAATGCTGGGGGAGCCAAGTGGGGACTTCATGCAAGATGAGCGTGGTGTGTTCTTAGCAGCCCAGCAAAATGACTGATGGACAGGATTCAGAGGTGGTGACATGATTCATCGAATCACAGGAACCCATGCCTTTATACGAGGTTTTGGAGCGGCTCTCTGGTTGGATAGCGATCCGAATGGTGGTGAGGCGCAGTTTGATCATATTCAAGAGAAGGTTGCGCATGCACTGAATGAACTTGGATTGTCTGATACGGCATTCCTCTCTCAGAGGCGAATTTATGATACGGAGGTGTTTGTTTTAGATGCGCCTGTTGATTTACTCTATACAGCCTGCAGTATCTTAGAATGGGCCGCAGGCTTCGTTAAAGAGTTTGATTCTGTTCGTAAGGAGCACTCCTCGGAAGAAAATCTCGCTTGGCGGACAATCCGTCGTTGGGCTTTACAAAATGGCGTACCCTGCGTCGATGATGAAGATGGATTGACCCTTGGAATGGGACATACTTCTCGAACTTGGAGACTCGATAATTTACCCAGTGTAGATCTGCTGGACAGTGTACAATTTAGACGTATACCATCCGCGTACATCACTGGTACGAATGGAAAAACAACCACATCAAGAATGCTATCTGCCATATGTCAAGCGGATCCTCAGTTTGATGGTGTTGGTCAGACATCTACAGATGGTGTTCGGGTCAATGGTGACTGGGTCGAGCGAGGGGATTGGACGGGTCCTGGTGCCGCACGAATGATTTTACGTGATCAACGAGTCGATGTGGCGATTCTAGAAACCGCTCGTGGTGGATTGATGCGTCGTGGATTGGTGATCGATGATGTAGATGCTTGTGCCATCACAAATGTTTCCGATGATCATTTGGGTACCTGGGGATTACAGACAGTCTATGATATGGCTGTCGCAAAATTGACGGTTGCACTTGGGGTGAAAAATGGCGGTGGAGTGTTGTTGAATGCTGATTGTGCGGTTCTGATGTCGGCATGGAAAGATGTTCAATCTAGACACCCCAATCACGACTGGACCGTTCAGCTCTTTTCAAGCCAACAAACAGACGGCATGACGATCTATGTAGAAGATGGCTGGATACATCATTGTGAGTTGGGTAAGATCACAAGGGTCATAGATATTCCACTCAGTCTGGGTGGCCGAGCTCAATACAATGTTGAAAACGCCATGGCTGCCATCGGTCTAGCACACTGGATGGAGTGCTCTGTACAGAGTATGAAAACAGGCGTGTGTAGTTTGGTACCCACGGTCGAAGATTCTAGAGGGCGTAGCAATTGGCTGCGGTACAACAACGCAGATATTTTTGTTGACTTTGCGCACAATCCAGATGGGATACGACGTGTCGTTGAAATGGGACAGCGGTGGGATGCCACTCGCAAAGGAATAGTGCTTGGTCAAGCAGGAGATCGACAGGACGATGAGATCAGAG
>CALDQI010000105.1:0-2720 GCA_937911635.1 uncultured Pseudomonadota bacterium
GCAAAATGTTAATTTCATTTTAAATCACTTAATAGGTAATTATGTTGATTCAATTAATAAAAAAGAACTTACAAAAAAATCTATTTCTAATATTCTTAAAGACCTTGAAAGAGTATATGGGCATCTACAATCACCCTTCTCGTACGAACATATGGGAATACTCCACTGAAGGTTGGAAACTGCGCAAGTTTATCTCCACATTCATTCAAATTGCTCAGACATTGGACTATGCACATTCCAAAGGAGTTGTACATCGCGACATTAAACCCCAAAACATCATGATCGGTGAATTCGGGGAGGTTCTAATTGTCGACTGGGGACTGGCTAAAGTTGATTCTTGGGCAGATACGTTCCCCGAAAAACACCCCAATAAGGTGGTCGTCCCCTTGTCCGTACGACAGCTTCAAGAACGGATGGGCAGTATTTCTGGAACTCCATTGTATATGCCTCCAGAGCAAATCCTACGTCCATATTTACAACAGGACCATCGCTGTGATATTTACGCTATGGGCGTGATGTTGTTTGAGTTGCTACTGGGTGAAAGAGCCTTCAAGGGAGACTACAAATCGATCTTCAAAATAAAAAAGAATACCGGAGATTGTACGTATACCGCACAGATGGAGAAACGACTTCAAGAAAATCCAAACCTTGACACTCGCATCCGAACGATTCCAGAAGACCTGTTAAACATTCTGCGTCGATGTCTCTATGCTGATCGTGACCATAGATACGATAGTGCAGGACAACTCGCTGATGCATTGCAGGATTGGATAGATGGCGCAGATCGACGACAAAAGGCCTTAGATTGCCTAGAAGATATCAGCAATTACAAAACGGAACGCAAGGCATTGTTCAATAAAGCAAAGCACAATCGAGAGAAAGCCATCAAGGTTTTAGAACTCACCAATGATGTTGAGGGCTGCTGGGACTACATCACGGCGGGAGAACAAAATCTCAAAAGTGTGTTGGATTATGACTTCTCCGTCAAACAAACCATCGCCATCGGTATGATGTATGCCCCTACAATGATCGAGTTTCATAAACTCTTAATTGAGATTGAACACAAAGAGTATCTTCGCATGCTATTGGACGGCGAAAAGATTCAATCCGAGTTCTTACGGCGAAAGGTAGAGCACAGCCTTCGTTATCTACCGCATGCCGATGCGATGGTATGGAGACACCGATTCAACAAAGGAGAGTCCTTCACCAAACTCTATCGGCGCATGCATGGACGGTTGGTCGGTAGGGTTTCAGAAAAAATCTCACTCTACCCTTTGTATACCAGTGAGAGAATCATCACTATCGTCGGTGAATCTGGAACTGGTAAAACACACTTGATGCTGCACACATTGTTCGATCGCATTGTCGACAGCGGCGAAGAAGTCATTTATTGCGATATGTCCCACACATTCAATCATTTTTGTCTGGCTCAGCAAATCCTTCTCGCACTGGATATGAAAAGTACGCACACCGATATCCTAGACGAGATTGGAGAATACCTATCAAAGATGCCCGGTGTTTACATTGCTTTTGACAATGCTGAATGGAACCCAGAAACGCTACAGAAGGTCCTACCCATTTTGCTGGAGAAGGCCCCCAACCTCACAGCGGTCATCACCAGCAGAGAGCCTTTGGGGCTTGAACAAGAATCCGTCGTAAGGTTAAACACTTTATGTGAAGTGGACGCGATGAAACTGTTTCACCACCATGCCACAAATGTAGACCCAGACTTTGAAGTGTGTCACGGTGATCACCAGCGTATCCTAGACATTGTCAATGCCTTTGAGTGCGTACCGATGGCTATCAAAACAATTGCTTCTAAAATCGACCAATTTAGTCTTCAACGTATCCATCGAATGGTTCTTGACAATACAGGCTCAGAACACCCAAACAGTCTAGATACCGCTCTATTGTTCATTTGGATGTCACTACCGAACATCGCCAAAGACACCGTCATTCAGCTGCTTTGGTTTAGAAGATTGTTTGCCATGGAAATAGCCCTGTACTGTATTGACTCATCCGAGTCTGACCAACACATGTCACCAATAGACGCCATCAAAATCCTGAAGAATGAGCAGTGGGTCATCGCTTCTTCAAATGCCCTGTTCAATGCCCATTATATCCAGCCCTCGATCGTTGATTTTATTCAACGGCAAGCTGAAGCACACCCCAACCTATCCTCCATGCAACAGAACTTCTTCGAACGCTTGGGTACATATTTTGTGAAGGAGCTGGGTGAACGCAATCAAGAGGAACAGTTCCGATATATCCCGGGACTCATTGAGAATATGCTCCTTGCGGTCGAGCACTCTCCTCTGCCGATCGCTCAAGTCATCTGCGATACATTGGCAACCTATTTTGAGGTGAGAGGTCCGGTCAGTCGAGGCGAAACCATGGTAAAGATGTTTGCGATGCGCGTTGGGATTGAGACAGGTGAAATCCAGATTGATCCAGCCGATTATCCAAGCCTCAAAGACATCCCCATCAAGGACAAGTAGAGTATGCGGAGGGGGTTGAACTGAGAGCTGAGCCCGATAAGTCATATCGAATCCGACCAGATGCCCCAGAACCCGTTCTAGTTTGAGAGCCGCCTGCCTCTGAGCCAATACCACCAATAGCACCTGAAGCCTGTAGACTTATTGAAGCCCCGTTGGATTGTGTCACAATGTAGATGCTACCACCTGCACCTCCACCGCCACCGCCTGGAGAAGCCGCTCCAT
>CALDQI010000106.1:0-4500 GCA_937911635.1 uncultured Pseudomonadota bacterium
ATGCTGGTTGGTTAGATGCCAAAGTGCGTTTGTTGCTTCAGCAAACCCCCAATAATTCACAAGAGTTGCACATTCTCATTGAGCCAAACAAACGGGTTGAAGTCATCCTGAGAGATGTGGACTTGGGTTTTGGATTGACTAGACAGCTTAGAAAACCGACTGTATTGAGAGAGAGCCTGTCGATATATAGTGGCACTTGGCTATCTGATAATGATGTACCAAGAATGACAGAGTCCCTGTTGGGTCGATTGGAAGCATTTGGATACTGGGATGCAAGAGTGGACTTGGATATTCAGGAGTCAGCCTTTGAAGTCACCGTTTTTGTCGATATAGAATCGGGTATACAACATGAGATCGAGGCTATTATTCTCAAAGAAGATGTGGTACAAACCAAGGATGAGGTTTTTACACAAGCAGAATTGATGTCTACGTTAACATATGAACGCCCAGAACTAAATATAGGACTTGTATTCAATGAACCGTACAATCGAGAGGTCTTTTCAGAGGGGGTAGAATCTATCAAAGAGGCGTATATTGGAGCGGGCTTCTTAGATGTTGAACTGACGGTCCACGAGGATGTCTATACACAAGGTTCTGTACAGTCACATGCTCTAAATCTTTCTATCGAACCAGGAGAGGAGCACATTGTTGGTATGGTGAATGTCAATGGTGGTCTCGATAGTGTCAATCAGAGTGTCATTCAAGGCTTGAGTGGTACCTATACCCCCAATAAAATCCAGAGTATCAAAGAATCTCTGGAGAGTGAGTATCGGGAAACGGGTTTTCTGTATTCATCCGTTGATGTGATTGCAATTCCACGTCAAAATCAGATTGTTGACATTGAGTACACTGTTGAACTTGGAGAATTGGTATGGCTAAGGCACGTGGGTATTCGAGGCAATCAGCTGACTCATCGCTCTGTAATTGATGATGCGCTTGATTTACAGGCCGGTATACCACTGACGCCAAGTATCTTAGAAGAGGTACGGGATGATTTGAATGCATTGGATATATTCTCTTCGACAACCCTTGTGTTGACCGGTGACAATCCTACTCAACAGGATTTGCTATTGGTTTTGGAGGAGAGACCTCAATGGGCTTTTCGTACTGGTGCCTCCTTAGCGACCGACTTAGGGGTGTTGGCAATTGGTTCCGTGCAGAATCGAAATGTACAAGGGAAAGGACATCAGGCGTTTATGTTGGGACAGTTTGGGTATGCTTGGACAGAGGACTCTGTCCGATTTGACAGTACCGAGCCTATTTGGCGTCTTGCCACAACGTATACGGCCCCTAGGACACCGATTCAGATCAGCAACATTCGATTTGAGAGCATCTTTCAAGAGATCATACAGCAGCCCAATTATCGTCTTGTTCAATCTGGATTGGGTATGGGACTGGGATTGGCTCCAAACAACCACATCAACATGCTAATTGAGTATCGTGTTAAACGAATGGTGCTCGATGATGTTGAACCAAGGTTGTTGATCGATAATGAACCATGGACATTGTTTAATGAAGAAGTGCCGCTTAGATGGTGGAGTGGGATACAAGGATCGATGATTCTGGACTTTCGAAATGATCCGTTCAATCCCACCTCCGGTACAATTCTATCTGGGGATGTTAAAATTGGAGACGGCTTGCTCAATCAACTGCCAACCGTTCGATTGTCGGGTGCGTTGTCTACGCTTCAACCGATGGACCCTTTCCGATGGAAGATTGGTTTGAGTTGGGGGATTGGTAGAACCAATGATGATTCGCCACTTCCATTGGAAGACCGATTCTTTTTGGGGGGGGCCAATTCGATGAGGGGGTTTGCACGTAACCAAGTAGGCCCGGCCAATCAACGAACTTGGACGGACTTTCAGTATCCTGAACAGATTGATGGATTGGTGGATGAGTATTTTCGTGAATCCGCTGGGAATCGTTGGGTCGCCACAGGAGGAGATTATTTTGCTCTAGCCAATATCGAACTTCATTACCCTCTAACAAAGTGGGATATGGATGAATCATCACTGGTTACCTTTGTCGATGTAGGACATCTAGATTTTATTTCGGCCCAAAGCAGTACGGACTCTAAGGGTGACAATTTAGATCCACTGTTTCGATATTGTTTTGGTTTGGGGCTTCGATACAGTACTGTGATTGGTCCCATTGCATTGGATTTAGGAATCAACCCTTCACCATTGGTTGAGAGAGGAGAGGCATGGATTGTTCCGAATGTTTCTTTTGGGTCGTTGTGATAGAATGGTCGATGTGATCATTTGGGAACTTGATCTAGAAAATTTCGCAGCGCTTTATCGATTTGTTTTCTACACTTTCGGAATTTGTACGTCCATCCGCCTATTGGGTCAGGTACACTTGAATTGCCACTGAAAGTACCGAGTTCCATAATTTTATCGTCGACTCTATCGTAGTATTTTCTGAGATGACTGGCGTGTCTTCTTTCCATGACGAGGATGTAGGTGGCCCAATCAACCAACTCCTGTGTGATTCCTTGACTGCGATGAGTAGAGATATCAATGTTGATTTCAGAGCATACTTTTACTGACTTTGGATCTGCCGGTAGCTCACGCAACCCTAATGTCCCCGCAGATTTTGTCTGTACAGTCAATCCCATTTCGCTACCGATGACGGGGGCTAGTCCTTCAGCTATGGGTGAACGACAGATATTTCCGGTACAGATCATCAATAAATTCAGCATAGTATGTTCACCAAGTAGATAGGTAATTTGAAAAGGGGACTGTAAAGTCCCCTTAATCAATATGGTTAAGTTTGGTTTTATCAATCAATTATTGGAATGTATTTCCAAAGATGAGTTGTACAGAACCTTGCTCGGAAGCACCTGTCTTGAAAGAACCGATTAAGATTTCAGAGATGCCATCGCCATCCATATCATCCATACCGGACACAGTCATACCTGTTTCATCTCCTGCACCTGCTCCAGTCAGCAATACCTCAGCAGAAGCCAAGCTGTTGGTACCTGTCACACCTGCACCACCCAAGATGATGTAGGTAGAACCAGAGTCTGTACCGTTAGAATCAGCAAGTTTTGCTCCCAAGATGACATCATCAGCACCATCACCGTTGATGTCACCAAGAGTTGATACCCAACGACCGGCTGCATCACCAGTACTTTCACCAGTGAATGTTGCAATTGTGTTTCCGGAACCATCAACAATCATTACAAGACCAGCACTGCTGTTCGCATGCTCAGACCCAATGATTATATCCAAGTTTCCATCGCCGTTGAAGTCACCCGCACCGGATATAGAGCGACCGATTTGGTCTCCTGCGCTTGCACCGATAACGGTGAAGTCAGTTGTGTCGTTTCCACTATTGTGAGATACCAGAAGAGGTGAGTTAATGGAGTTTCCACCTCCGTCTGTCAAGTTCTGATTCCAGAGGCTTCCACCACCGTACCAGCCAAAGACTGCACCATGGTTTTGGTTTGAGTTTGAAGAACTCTGATCCCAACGGAAGGCACCAACAGCCAAATCATCAATACCATCACCGTTTACATCACCGATGGCGTCAATAGCAGAACCCATTTGTTCACGATCTGTTCCATCTGAGAGTATTTCACGACCCATGGTTGAGCGCCAAGACAGTTCGTTTAAGCTGTTTGCGCCTTCAAACTCTCCTGTCAACTGTGCGCCGCCCCCATCAAATGTGTCTGATCGTCCAAAGATGAGATAGGCCTCCCCATTCGTCGATCCACTGTTCTTCTTAGAAGGGTCACCGATTGCGATGTCAGCGATACCGTCATTGTTGATATCTCCAACAAATGCCACGGCATATCCAGTGTTAACAGCATTGTGGTTGCTTGGGTTGCTTTGGTCTTGTCCGAACTGGCCAGTGAATACAGCGTTTGCAGAAGCAGAAGTTGTGTCAGCACTGATTGGACCATAGAACATGTAGGCTGAACCAATCGCGCTTCCGCTGACATCCGCATTTGGTGCACCAACAAGCAAGTCGTCGTTGCCATCACCATTGAAGTCACTTGTGATACCACCGAGTAGGTTCGTACCACCAGCCACACTGTACCCAAAGCGTTCAGAGGATTGTCCGGTGATTGTGATGTCAGCAGTTGTTGCAGCTGCGGAACCACTTAACGAGCCACTGCCAGCAAACACGTATACTGCACCATTTTCCGAACCATTCCATCTAGACCCTAGGACAAAGTCTCTGGTCGCGGAACCGGTTACGTTTCCAGCGTAAGATACTGCTTGTCCGAGACGGTCACTGGCGCTAGCACCGGAGATGGTGAAGTCATCATTGGCAACAGAACCTTCACAGACCCCAAGAGAGTCTGTGTTGTCGCAGTCAGAGTCGATACCATCCAAGCAAACCTCAGTAGCATTTGGATTGATGTTGATATCGTTGTCGTCACAGTCTGTATTGTCAGCTACGTGGTTGGCGGGCTGTGTACAAGAGTCCACCGGTGTTGCGTTGCTGTCTCCAAACGTGTCACCATCGTTATCAGGGTAGAAACTGTTTCCA
>CALDQI010000107.1:0-3798 GCA_937911635.1 uncultured Pseudomonadota bacterium
CCGCAACCAACCCACCCGACAGCAGTGTGCAATAGACCCTGGCTAGTAATCCAGCAACCCATTTGGCACTTGTCCAGTCGTATTTCACCACACCTCTCGCATGTCGGAAAGCGGTCCACAGAAGTGCTATATACAAAAACACGGCCAGTCCAAGATGGGTCGTCAATCTGTAATGACTGACATCCGGACGATCCACAAGTCCACTCTTCACCATCCACCAGCCAACCACGCCTTGCAAGCCGCCCAAGAAAAACAGGATGATGATGCGATTCCTAAAGGATGCTGAAAAGGCTCCTCTAAACCCGAAATACAACGCGGGTAGAGCAAACGCCATACCAATCAAACGTCCCAATATACGGTGTCCATACTCAAAGTAGAATATGAACTTAAACTCGGACAACGTCATTCCCGCA
Organism: uncultured Pseudomonadota bacterium; assembly: GCA_937911635.1. Lineage (GTDB taxonomy): Bacteria > Myxococcota_A > UBA796 > UBA796 > UBA796 > CAJWHX01. The sequence continues at coordinate 414 of CALDQI010000107.1, forward strand.
TTGACCTTTTGATACTCTGGATAGGCTTTGTATTGCTCAAACACCGAATTCCATGCACTCTCTCCAATCGGCGGAACTACACCCATCAACGGCCTCCAATCCACCATTGACAGACCAGATTCTGTCAGACGCGTCAGACCACCCACCGCAATCATTCCAAGCACCATCGCCGATACACCAAACAACCACCATGCAACGCCTTTTCGATGTCGTTCTATTGGATCCATAGTCACCTCAACTCACTATCACCATATAACCGATTACCCCCTCTGTATACAGTCGGCTTCCATGCTGTGAACTGCACATCTTCGGTGCGAATGGCCATCGGTTTATCAAATTGAAGATCCAATTAGATTGCGTTAGACTGAACTCTAGACTCTTTATACAAGGCAACATTATGGGCTCACGGAGAAAAAGAGGCAAATTGGCCACTGTACACATGGACCAATTGAACTTCAAAATCGTGTCTCGCCCCATATACAATGAAAGACTTTTACTGTTTCCGCACACGAATCTCGTACAGCGCAGCAGACAATGTGTTTGCGACTCTATGTACACCATCAACGACATCATCGAATAACATGCGGCGTATCTTTCGATGGTTGCTCAAAAGCCTACTCATTGGAGTGGGACTGTTGATAATATTGTTGATTGGGGCAAGCATCGTGTTGTATCCAACGATCCAAAAGATGGATCTCGAGGTACGCGAAATCCTTGAAGCCCATCAATCCCTAGAAGTGTCACATCCTGGGTGGAGTTTCCCAGGAATGCTCTACTCCGCGCCAGCACCACTATCTTTACCTCGAAAACATCGTATCGCACACGCTCAATTGAGAAACTATACTGCTTCATGTCCCGCTACTGAACCCGGAAGTTATTGCGCCAAAGATGGTGTTGTGATCCCAAGAGGCGGATTTTTTCCAGAGGGTATGCAACCTGAAGATCTTGAGAAATGGACTCGTGAACCCGCGATGGAACCAATCGCACTTGGTCCCTTGATCGGTCCAGATGCTGAAATTCGATACCATTTACCCATCGAGGAAACGCCTCCACATCTCATCGCTGCTCTACTTCACAGTGAAGATGATGCCTTTTACAAACATTCCGGCGTCAACTTCCTCGCTTTTGGTCGTGCCATCATCGCCAATCTTCAAGGTAGAAGCTACGCTCAAGGAGCGAGTACAATTACCATGCAAGTGGTGAGAAACCTCACTCAGGACAAAGATAAAAATCTAAAAAGAAAGCTACGCGAGGTCGTTCAAGCACTGCTGATCGAACGCCACCTTACCAAAAGTGAGATCTTACAATTTTACTTGGACATGCCCTACTTGGGTCAAGACGGATCCTACTCTATTTGCGGTTTTGCGGCGGCCTCTCTATTTTACTTCCAAAAGGACATTCGTGATATCAACATTAATGAAGCGGCGATTCTAGTCGGAATATTACCAGCGCCAGCTGCATATCGACCAGACAAGTCTCCTGCTAAGGCACAACAAAAACGAGACCGGGTACTGAATATTATGGCGGCGAATGGTTGGAATGTCTCTGATGCCTTAGAGAGTGCCATTCCGATTTCATCGGTCTCTCCACTGGGTCAGTTTCAATTCACGGCCTTCGCACAGGCCAGTCTTTCTTGGCTTGAAGCCCATTTGGAAACACAAACGTTGTACAGTACAGGTCTACAAGTGTTCACCAGTCTAGATGTTGTCATGCAGCAGCGAACGGAACAACTCTTTGCAGACAAACTCGATTTTTTCATGAAAGAGTTGCGTTTACCAACCGATCCTGGAATGCAAGCGGGTGCGGTACTCATAGATCCTTCAACAGGATATCTCAAAGCCATATATGGTGGGGATATTCAGTCACCCTATGACTTCTCCAGGGCTACACAAGCCAGACGACAGGCTGGATCTTCCTTTAAACCCCTCGTATATGCGCTCGCTTTTTCTAAGAAAAAGGAAGATGGGTCAAGTTCGTGGCGTGCTTTCGATACGGTCGGAAACACACGACGCACCTTCGCAAATACCAATGGATGGCGTCCAAGGAACAATGGCGGCAAATACTCGCAGTACTCCACGCTGGCAAAAGGTCTCACTCTCAGCGAGAACATCGCAACAGCATCCCTATTGGAAGCATTGGGAGGACCGAAAGAACTCATCAATTTTGCGGATGATCTTGGATTTGAGACCAAAGGATACCCAGAAGAACTTGGTCTATCTCTCGGTCAAGCAGAAGTCACACCTCTGGAAATGGGTACCTTTGTAGCGATGCTGGCAAATGGCGGCACTCAAGTATATGGACAACCTGTCACACACGCCATCGATCAAAATGGTGATAATCACATCTACATCACTGGGTTGGGTGGTCGTATATTAGAAGAGTCTAGTGCTGCTCTGACTCGAGACATCATGAGATTGGTGATCCTTCAGGGATCTGGCGGGGCTTCACGTGGGGCATTGGGAGAACGAGGGTTTACAGGCAATGCATTTGGAAAGACTGGAACCACCGATAGCAATAAAGATCTATGGTTCGTGGGGTCTTCCCCCATTTTGTCCGGAGCACTGTGGATAGGATACGATAAGCCATTGAATATGAAGGGCTCATCAAGTGACTTGGCAGCTCCGTTATGGGGCTGGTGGATGCGAGCGATGCACAAAGATCTCGAAGTTCCCAAAGAATTCAGTGGACTAACAACAAAACCCAAGTATGTATGTAGAGAAACAGGAAAATATCGAAACTCAACCTGCAAAACGATGCCCATTCCAACTCTGAATGGTCAACGACCACGCGGACGCTGCTCTGAAAACCACCCTCCTCCAGATCCAAACAAACAATACAATAGCCTTTGGAAAAGACGGGGCAATTAATCTAACGACCTTCAACAGGATTCAATTATGACAGGACTCTGGCTATTATTGGCATGTGGAGACAGTCCCACAACCGAAGAAACCGTTGAGCAAACCGCTCAACCACAGGTTTCAACTTCACAACCTGCAACAAAAAATATGAACCGTCCAATTCCCCCTCAGAATCCAGCACTCAAGGGAGCCGGAAAGCAGAATGGTCCATCTGGAATCCCCGGATCCAGTGCCAGCGAAGATCTGACCAACTCTTGGAAATCAACCTTCGCTGTACCAGCACAACCAGACTTGGGTTCCAAACCCACCGATTGTCCTGACGAGGATGGAGATGGCTTTGTGGATGCTGTACTCTGCGGTGACTGGATCGATACTTCAACAGCAGACTGCGATGACAACGATGCCTCTGTGACTCCAGCAACGGAACGCTATGTTCCAAGTGGACGATTTGTGATGGGATCTGCATCCAGTCACGCCGGCATCGATGAAAAGCCGGTACATCTAGTCGAGTTAAATGGATACTGTGT
>CALDQI010000108.1:0-5014 GCA_937911635.1 uncultured Pseudomonadota bacterium
CTTAGTGAACCGTTGCTCTCTACAGACAATCAAGGTTTTTTAAGAGATGAAGCGAACTTGTCTCTTATCTTTATTTCGGATGAGGACGATTTCTCTCCGCATTCTGCACACACATACTTGCGATATTTTACGGATTTGAAAGGAGACGAGGCCTATCGAAATCACACAATGCTGAATGTGTCTGCCGTGGTGGGTAAAGACTTGCCTCCGTACGATGGAGAACCATCTTGTACCTCTGAGAATGGCATTGGCTACTATGGTCCGAAGTACATTGAGTTGGTCAACAGAACAGAAGGGAAGGTGGAAAGCATTTGTGCAGACGACTTCTCACCAATTGCCAGTGAACTTGGTTTGGTCGCTTCCGGATTGCAATTGGAGTTTGCATTATCGGGTCTTCCAGACCTAGATACCCTCACTGTAAGTCTTTATTCTGAAAACAATGACGATTCACTGATTGGAGAATTGGTTCGAGGAAGTGATTACACGTACATCATTGAAAACAATTCGGTGTTGTTTACACCCGAAAGTCTTCCGGCCTCTGAAACCTACATATTGGCTGAATATAAGCTCCTTCCCACTGGGGCAATCATCTCTGAGGACACAGGTTCAGGAGGGGAAGAGTAATGTTTGCGATGGCAATGACTTGGTTGATGATGGTATTTTTGGGCTGTCAATCTGAACCACCAGAGTGTACAGAGAGTGTTCCATGTGGCTTTGGAGAAACCTGTCAGGCAGGGGTTTGTGTAACTCAATCCTGTGCAACATCTGCCCAGTGTGAAATGGAAAATTACTGCAATAAGGGCAGTTGTGTATCTGGGTGTGAGAGTGACCAAGATTGTTATCCAGGAGATGTTTGTGATCCAGAGACCAATAGCTGCGCGTCCGGTTTCTGTACAGATACCCACATTGACTGTGATTTTAAAGAGTTCTGCAATGCTGTCACCGGTGAATGTGTAGAGGGGTCAGGGATTTACTGTAAAGAGTGTGAAGTGAATACGGACTGTGGTGGAAATGGGAATGTCTGTATGCATTGGGGGCTGGAGCGTGATTTTTGTGGCGTCACCTGTGAGCAAGATGACGATTGTCCTTCTGGATTTACTTGTACAGATTGGAACGATACCGAAACAGGAACCATTACCCGTCAATGCGCTACGTATTGCTGGCTCTACATTGATGACCGACCAATCCCTGAGGGCAACCGCAATGCTCAGCAGTCGGTAGGCAATGAATGTCCTTCTGTAACGGAGCCTACATTATTTGAAGGACCAACACTATGACTTGGATATTGCTTGCGCTGGCCTGTACACCAGAGATTAAAGATACGGCCACCCCTGTCAACTTGGCTCCTCAGATTGTTTGGGAGTCGCCTACTGAACGTTTGGTCGAAGGGCAGGACATACAAGTTTCCGTATCGATTACCGATGAAGATGGGATTCAAGAAGCGATGGTATACCATCGCGCCATTGGGTCTTCGTATTGGGAGCAAACCGCTCTAGAGAATACGGAAGGGACTACTTGGACCGCTAGTCTTCCGTCTATTTCTTTGCCTGGAGTCGAGTTTTACTTCAAAGCAGAGGACAAAGGCTCTCCGATAGCCACTTCACTGTATCCATCCAATGGACCTTCGGATCCGTTGTCACTCAACGCATATCCAGAATCTAGACCATTGCCGTTTAATGAGGGGTTTGAACTCTCTGACGGACAGATTACCCTTTTGGACATTGATTGGTGGACCCCATCGGACAGTCGTGACACATTTCAGTGGATTTTGAATGAATCCAGTTCACATACTGGTCAGAATTCTGTGTATCATTTGCGCGGTGCAGATGGCATGCCAGATTTGAGAGACTGGTTGATCTCTCCGCCCCTTGATTTCTCTTCTGAAAGCGCCATCATGGTTGGCTGGTGGGAGCATGGTTTGGCTGTAGAACTCATCGAAGAGCATTCCCTGTGGGTGTCAACGGGGTCTAGACTGCCCGATGACGGGGAATTTCAACAGGTTGAGATCCTCGATGCGCCCATCTCAGGAGAGTGGTCACGGCATCGATACGTAGATTTATCAGCGTATGCCGGAGAGGAACTGGTTTATCTAGGATGGCGCTGGTCGGGGACCAACAACGATGAATGGAGCATCGATGATATCGAGGTTCGAGCATTGGCGCCCGATCTGGATGTGGAACTGACAACATCTGCCGCTACGCCTGGTGACATGGTTACCCTGTCGCTCATAATTGACAATACGACTGAAGGAGCTGCAGAAGGATGCGATACGATCCTCACGTTTTCAGAAGGCATTGACCCCGTGAATACAGTCAATCTTGGGTGGGATATCGCCGGTGCGAGTACGGTTCTTCAGCAGTTTGAAGTGACAATTTTACCAGAGGTCAATCCCCATCGTAGGCTCCCTGTCGATATTGTATTGTCTTGTGGTGATGATGAATGGACGTTCGCTGAAACAATTCAGATCGGTCAACCGTCGATGGCTCAGGCCACAGTGGAATTGTTCGAGCGAAGTCAGTTGTCTGCTGTAATCGGCTATGGCGATCCAGAATCTCCCGTATGGGAGGCGCTGGTTTCTCAAGAGATTCTAGACGCTGGGACCCATACGATCTCTCTTGATGTTACGGATCAGTTCGCAGCATTGCCTCCTTCTGCTGGTGAGGAACGCTGGTTCCTCACTGTAGAGACCTCGAGTATAGCAACGATTTGGAGTTTTAATGTTGGCTATGGAACAACCGTAGTTGGCAGTCAGGATACTGAAGTTGCCCTGCCTGATTTTCCAGTCACGATTCAAGTGCCACCGCCACCTGAGTTTCAGATATTGTCTGTAACACCAACCAATGCACAACCGGGCGATCAGAATGTTCCTGTGTCGATTACGATTGGCAACTTGGGTGCGGCGACACAAGGTTCTGTTGTTGGATCGATGTTCACCACAGATCCAGCTGTGACGCTTCTGAGTACCCAGTTGGGTATTGTGGATGCAGATGCCTGGACGGCAAATGAAACGCGAACGGTCAACACGAACATTGATATTGCCTCAGGTCATACCTCTTCTACACCAGTCGAACTCATGGTATTACTCGCGGATTCAGTTGAGTCTTGGCAGATCCCTGTGTTCGTTGAGGTACCATTTCCTAGATTGGGTATCACTGGGGTATTGGTAGAGGATACTACAGGCAACAACGATGGGAGATTGGATCCGAATGAAACTGCACAGCTGGAGATACAAATCTCAAACTCCGGTGGTCAAAGTGCCAACGGTGTAGTGCAGGCGGAACTCAGTGTTGAATCTTCTTCAAGTGTCGATGCAACGATTGTCAATGACAATCCCTCATTTGGGTTTGTAACAACGGGTGCTCAGAAGGATGAGGACGACTTCTTCATTACTGTCAACGGTGGAACGACAGGAGATTCCCTAGATCTTCTTCTAACAATGAATGACAATACCCACACCTTTGAGGACCGCGTTCAATTAATTCTTGGAGAGACCCCGTGGATTGGAGTGTCTCCATTGCCAGATGCTGTTGGTGATGTCTTGGATCAGTCCGCTCTCGATTTGGAAAGCGTAGAATATAGAATCAATGGAACGATGATCGAAATGCGTATTGCCTCTGCCTCCATCATTAACCCCACTACAGCATTTATAGAAGCGTGGGGCCGTTCTGGAGGCGGCGGATATGCTTACTATCGCTGGGTCGTGCAATCAGGAGTGGGAACGTTACAAGGGTACATCTCTGGTGTTGGATTTCAGCCACTCGGTTCGTTGACGGTATCCTATCCAGATGACCACCACATTCTTTGGTCCTTTGACAGTGCAGATCTGGATTTGGCCCTCGATCAGTTTGAGATTGGTTTTGCTTCAGGATGGTGTGGTCCCCCTGAATACTATTGTGACCACTATCCAAATTCATGGGGCTACCCGTATGTTGCCTTCGACACCAGTCAATGGTTCGAAATTGAGTGGTGAGATCACAGACTGTGGCTCATGAGAGTACAAATAGGGTAGAACACTATGGCTCAGGCCAATTGTACGTACACAGCTCGGTGTTATTGAGAGCAAAATGTTCCATTGCCTTGAAGGTTTCTTCAATCCCAGAAGCGCTCAGTGACGATGCTAGTCCAGTTGGGATGTACCCTCCTGGGTCGGACCATGCGTAATATTCCCCAAGTGTATGAGTGTCGCTCAAGCGGATAAGCAGCCACGCGCCTGTACTCTCGGTGACCCATACGGATCCTTCTGTATAGGTTTGACTGGTTTCATCCAGGGTAAACTTCGTCTTGTCATTCACAGACTGCCAAGTCAGTTCCGCCATCTGTCCCTGACCAATCTCTCGAAGACTGGGATTGGTACCCTGTGTCGTCACCCACCACCTGTCAGAAAGCATTGGAATCGGTAGGTGCATCATGACTTGACGGTTATTTGAACACGGGCTTCCCTGAATGATCTTCGTATAGTTCACAGGAGACAGTCCTACATGAGACTCTTCTTCATTCAATGCAGCATAGAGTTCCCGTATTTCCACAGGAAAGATTCCAACGCCCCATCCAATCTGCCCAGAGAGTCCTGTTGCAACGGCCCCCGAAGCCGCCTTTTCATAGGCCGAAGAAGGGATGGTTGGCGGTTGAGTAGCCAGACGATGCTCTCTATAGACTTGAGTGTCTTTGACCAGGGACAATAGGGTGGCTGAATCAAATGACTCTAGAGCCATTGCAATGGGTAGTCCGACCAAAAGCAACATGGTACTTGGCGGAGATTAATTCTTGATGCGGAGTTTCAACAGTGAAGAGCCAAGACCAATGGTATCTGTGGTGTGCATTTTGCTGCGTTCAATATTTCGACCATTGTGGTAGGTTCCATTTGTTGACCCTAGATCTCGAACGAAGATCATGTCTCGAGAAAAGATTTCGAGCAGGGCGTGTCGTCTTGAGATCTCAGGATCCGATAAAGGAATCTCACCATACTGTCTACCAATAACCATTGTACCTGCGTTGACAGGAAAGACTTTTCCAA
>CALDQI010000109.1:0-4764 GCA_937911635.1 uncultured Pseudomonadota bacterium
TTGGTATGATCCTACAGGTACCGATGTTCAAATCTTGACAAACACTACAGTTACATCAAACATCTTTTCGGGTAGTAGTACGACATCCGGTTTGTGGGAATGTGTTGTCGAAGCTTCTGACGGTACGGATGTGACACCAACTACTTCGGATATTGAAGTGGATGCCGATTGGGCTGGTTTACTCACGTTTACCCAATGTGGGAATGCAGGGACAACAGGTCCATCTCAGACGCAATGTGACACTGACTATATTGGTACAACTTTGGAAGGTCTAGTTACCGTCTCGAGTGGGGTACAGCTTTGGGAAGTTCCTTCAAGTGGAACGTACCGAATTACAGCAGTGGGTTCAATTGGTGGCATCTCTGCAGGTGGAGTCCGCGGTTATGGTGCTAGCATGACGGGTGACTTTGACTTAAATGCTGGTGATCTTTTATACGTTTTGGTGGGTCAGGAAGGAACAGGAAATGGTTCAGGAGGCGACCAAGTTGCCGGTGGCGGTGGTGGTACCTTTGTCTTGTTAGACAATAGCACCCCACTAATTATCGCCGGTGGTGGTGGTGGTTCAAATGGTTCTGGATACAATTCGGATAGACATGGTCAGGTATCATCTAACGGGGGGACTGGTACTCCCAATGGTGGCAGTCCAGGTACTGGGGGATATGGTGGTAACGCTGGGTCTACTGGTGGTGGAGCTGGAGGATTACTGGGTAATGGCACCGACGGTACACATGGAAATAGAGGATATGGTTATTTCAATGGTGCTGTAGGTGGCTGTGGAGATGGGCATTGCGGTGGTTTCGGTGGCGGCGGTGGCGGCGGTAATGATGGTGCCGGCGGTGGCGGAGGCTATTCCGGAGGCTCTGGAAATAGTTCGCACTACGGAAGTGGTGGTGGAGGGGGTTCGTATAATGATGGTTCCAATCCTTCCAACTTTACACCATCAAATATTGACTATGGATATGTAACCATCGACAAAATTTAAACCGTTCAACTCGTAAGGGTAAGGGATAATAATGAAACTACATTTTGGATTGACGGCACTATTGATTGCCTGTAGTGGCGGTGAAAACGTCATTGAGAAACAAGCAAACTCTGCTCCAACGGTGATGATTGCGAGTCACTCGCCCGATGCGGAGATCTTAGAAGGATACGTAGAAGGTTTTCGAGCCACCGTTTCAGATGATGACAACGAGTTTTCGGAATTGACGGTGGCTTGGTATGTAGGGGATGAGATTGTCTGTGATTGGGCGTCGGTTTCTCCAGCCGGTGAATCCTTTTGTGATATCGCTTTTGCTTCTGAAGATACCAACGTCATCGCAGAGGTTCGAGATCCCGCTGGAGCTGGTGGAAGAGCCGAAATTGGGGTTGTTATTACCCCAACGGATGCACCGACCGCTCAGATATTATCTCCAACTCAGAACTCGAATCACTATTCAGACCAATTGATTCATTTCTCTGGTTTGATAGGAGACAATGAGGATGCTCCCGAAGACTTGATTGTATCGTGGTCATCCAGTGTGGATGGAGATTTGATTCTGGATACCAGTCCCGATGCTGACGGTGTAATTTCGGACTACGGCTACTTGTCAGAAGGTCAACATGCCCTTGAACTCAGGGTCGAAGACTCGTCTGGAAAAGTCACCAAAGAACAACTGGTCCTACAAGTCGGTGGAGAAAATTCCATACCGACATGTGCATTTGAGAGTCCTGCCACAGAAAGTGCTTTTCAAGTGGGTGAGTCGATTCTTTTTCAAGGGACAGCGTTGGATGAGAATGTCAGTGCCACAGATTTGACAGTTGTTTTTGCTTCAGACAAAGATGGAGAATTGGGTGTAGGGACAGTGTCTACAAGTGGTGCGGTGATCTTTGAGACGGATCAACTATCGAATAACACCCACGTAATGTCGCTGAACGTTACCGATGATGTTGGCGCAGAGTGCCAAGATACATTGGTTGTTTATGTCGGCACACCACCAGTTGTAGAGATTGTTGAACCTCAGAACGGTGATGTGTTTACTGTTGGAAGCAATATTTTGTTTGGTGGGAATATTTCAGATGCTGAAGATCCAGCGACGGATTTGGGCGTGTCCTGGGAGGCTTCTTTGGTGGGAGAACTCAGTTCCGGTTATCCAGATTCTCAGGGGACGCATCAGTTTGCAAACAATTCTCTTCCGGCAGGTTTGCACACGATAACGTTATCGACGACAGATTCTACTGGCTTGAATGGTTCTGATACCATCACAGTGTTGATCAATACCCCGCCAACAGCACCAATAGTGTCTGTACTTCCCGACCCTGCTTATGGAGACAGTACGTTGACTGCAACGGCGAGTGGGTCAACGGATGCCGATGGTGACCCTGTCTCCTATTCCCATGAATGGTACGAGAATGGCATTGTGCATTCTACAGGAACAACGGTTGGTTCTGCGGATCTAGATGTCGGAGAAGTTTGGACCATTCGTGTCACTCCTGATGATGGATACACCGACGGTACATATACCGAGGTGAGCGTGACGATTTCCAATAGTGAACCAACGTTGACGACCCCTGTGATTTCCAGTTCAGGTGGGAGTGTGTACAATGACTCGGTATTGACGTGTACTTCGACGGCAAGTGATGCAGATGAAGTTGTTACGGCGACCTACAGTTGGGATATCGGTGGGTCTACTGTGACGGGTTCTACAGTTGACTTGAGTAATTACTCAGTTTCGGTTGGCGATTCGATTGAGTGTATCGCCTCTGTCTCTGACTCAAATGGCGGTTCAGCGACCAGTACGGGTTCTACGTTGATTGAGAATCGCTCTCCAAGTATTTCTAGTGTGTCTATTAGTCCGAGCAGTCCAAGTTCACAAGATGTGCTGACCTGTTCAGTGACATCCTCTGATTTGGATGGAGAAACGTTGACAGAATCGATGGAGTGGTTTGTAGCCGGTTCTTCTGTTTCCACTGGAATGACTCTGAATTTATCCTCAGTTGGTTCAAGTCCCAACGATACAGTAGAGTGTGTGGTTGTGGTAACGGACCCAAGTGGTGATAGTGACCAACAATCTTCTACTGTCACAGTGGTAAATACGAATCCAACAATCGATGTGTTGACGTTTAACCCCTCTGAACCGACTCTAAATGACACCTTGTCTTGTTACGCGGAGTCTTCTGATGTCGATGGAGATACTCCAACACTCAGTTTCTCCTTTACAAACCAGAATACGGGGTCTGTATTTGGTCCAACGACAACCAGTACAAACATCGCTACCCTCGATGTTTCTAGCACAGATGCCGATTATGACCACGTTATGACTTGTTCGGTAACTTCGACGGATGCGGATGGTGGTTCGGCGACGAGTTCGATTAACACGACAATATACAATACTTCTCCAGTGTTCGATCAAGGTGCGGTCATTACTCCAAGTACTGTGGAAATTGGAACCAATGCAGAGTGCAGTGCTGTAGCCAGCGACCCAGATGACGGTGTGGCAAGTCTATCCTATATTTGGCAAGTAAACGGTTCTCAGGTGTCTACCGGTCCTACTTGGACAGTAAATTCATTGGATGCCAGTGTGGGTGATGCGTTGACCTGTACAGCCATCGCTGTGGACTTTGAAGGGAACTCTACGACCTCAACTTCTGTAGCATCGACGATATCGAATACAGCCCCAGTTGTTAGCGGTGTCGTGTTGAATAACCTGAGTCCTTATACAAACGATGTATTGACCGTATCGGGTACGACGTATGACTTTAACGGGAACTCTGTCACGTTGAATTATGAGTGGCACGTAATGGATGCCAGTAACGGCGGAGTAGACACCATCATACAACTCGGAGCAGGTACGGCTTTCAGCTCATTAGACGGATCTCAGATGATGGGATTCGATAGAGACGATGAAGTCTATGTGATGGTCACTCCAAACGATGGAACAGACAATGGAACTCCTGTTGAATCTGACCATGCCATCGTATTGAATACGGCTCCGACGGCTCCGTCAGTATCCGTAACTAGTACAGCGAATCCTCCTTTGGAAATGGTGGATGATTTGGATTGTTCCATCGTGGGTCCGTCTACAGATGATGATGGAGATTCTATCTCTTATACCTACACTTGGTACGATCCCAATGGTACCGATGTCCAAGTCACTCCAGGAACGAGTGCTCTTTCAGATACTTTTGCTGGTTCTTCTACAACCGCGGGTTTATGGGAATGTGTCGTTGAAGCATCCGATGGAACGGATGTTAGTGTGAACACTGCTGATATCGAGGTTGATGCGGATTGGCCGGGTACATTAGAATTGAACAATTGTAATCAGACTGGTAACCAGGGTCCCTCTCAATCTCAGTGTGACTCAGAGTATTCTGGAACACCACTGGACGGTGTGGTATCTGTGAATTCCGGAATTCAAACCATAATCATTCCAGCAAATGGAAGTTATAGAATCACTATTGCTGGTGCAGGAGGTGGGTCGAATGGAGGATACGGCATTGAAATAAGTGGAGATTTCACTTTGTCATCAGGAGACTCTATCTCTGTAGTTGTTGGTCAAGCGGGTTCTGGCTCCACAAGTAATAGTGGTGGTGGAGGTGGATCTTTTGTATGGGACAGCTTCCAAACTGCAACACCATTGATTGTTGCTGGAGGTGGTGGTGGAGAAGGTGCTTTGATGAACTCTGGCCTTCAAAATGCAACATCTAGTACCAGTGGGCAGAATGGCTGCGATGGAACTGGTTGGGGGCCTAGTTACACAGGTATTGGTGGTACCAATGGTCAAGGTG
>CALDQI010000110.1:0-6628 GCA_937911635.1 uncultured Pseudomonadota bacterium
ATGGCAGAAATTCCTATGTTGGGAGAAATATCAAACGATGTCTCTCGCAATGAAACAATCTGGCTGGGAGCGCGTCGAATACCGGCTTGATCCCACAGGTTGTCAACAATCATCTTGTCTTCTAAGTCTTGCCATGATTTCGGACGATATCCAATCGTTTTCCTTCCAGCAATCCACTCATGACCTGAATAGATATTGCCTATTACGCGTGCTTCGTTGGTTGGATCAAAAGCCTTAACGAGCGATAGGACGTCATCTGGTAAATTTCCAAGAGTCTGTTCTTCCAGTCGAATGGCATCCATCATATCGGGAACATCTGCCACCCCCAAGTCAATCAACTGAATCGATTCATCCTCATTATTCAATGAACCTGTACCTCTGGCCATGCCAATAGCCAGAACCTTTGTCGCCCCAATCCCTTCAAGTCCTTCGCGATTTTGAGGGAAGCTACGACCACTCCTGTCGCTACAATCCATGAGTGACCATCCACTATATTGCAAACTTGTTGTCTATACTGTTCGATTTCATCATTCTTCTGGCTACTCATACACACTCCACATCAAATCAGTCACACAGTTGATAACCAAATCGTCTCTCGACAGCGTTGTACGGCACCAAGCATGATCACGTATCTTCAGCAATCAGTTCAGATAATGCGAACTGTAATTCTTGCATGGAGATCGGTTTTTGAAAGATAGCATCCACCGGTAAAGCCAACTGATTCAATGTACTACCCGTAATAAGAACACATTTGGATTTGAATCCTTCTTTGCGTAGCGAAGTCACAAATTCTTCGCCCGACATTACCGGCATCTCAAAATCCACCAAGACAATATCTGGATTGTGTATACGAGCTGCTTCCAAACCCTGTTTTGCGTTGTACGAACATATCACCTGCATACCTAGATTTTGACAGTACTCTGCCATAAGACTTACAATCTGTGGGTTGTCATCCACTATCAACAGTGTTGTGCCCGACAAATTAACCGTCGTAGAGTGTTCGAGTGAATCAGACTCTTCATATGGAGTCGAATGTGTTGGTAAGGAAAACCAAAAGCGACTCCCTTCCCCCACTGTACTCTCAACATGAATCTGAGACTCCATCTGCTGGAGAAGTCCTTTGCAAATGGCCAACCCCAACCCAATGCCCGGTGCATGAACAGACCGTTCTCGAACAAAAGGCTTAAAGATACTCTCTATGTGCTCCAAAGAGATTCCCACTCCTGTATCCTGAACCGAAATTTGAATCGTCTCTGCGAAGGGTTGTTCGAACAACCTAAGTGTAACGCTTCCATGATGTGTGAACTTCATGGCATTGGACAATAGATTGCTCAATATTTGCTTGAGACGAGTTCTATCTGCATGAACCCAATGTATGCCACTCACTTCAAGAACCAGGTCTACATCTCGACTTCTTACTTGTTCTACCGACTCCTGATGCACTTCGCGAACCAGTTCGGACAGATTGAACATTTCTGATTGAAGATCGAGTCTACTTTGCTCAATGGAAGTAAAATCAAACACATCATCCAACAATCTTCCCAAACCAAACGAAGCAATTTTCAGTGACTCCACATACTTATCTACACGTGATGAATCGAATGCTGTAGATTCTTGCTCCATCATCTCTACACCAGCCACAATGACCGTCAGGGGATTGCGAATTTCATGAGATAGATACGCCAAAAATAAATCCTTCGCCACAACAGCCTGCTCGGCTTCTTCCTGCGCCTTGGTTCTAGAGATCAATTCTGTCTCCAGTCGAGTTCGCAAACCACTTTCGCGAACTTCATTGTACACAGCTAAAGCGGCAGCCGTTAGGGTACACCAAATCAACACCATCGTGGAGATAAGTGGAAGTGGGACTCCCGTACCCAAGTCTGGAACATACACACCCAACTGCCATATTCCCAAAGCTATAATCGACAGTGTTACACCAGTAATGAGTGCATTCTGTCGCCCTCCGATCACACCCATGAAAATGGTTGCTAAGGGATATGTATACAGAATTGGACTCTCAATAAAACCAGTCCAAATCGGCCCTTGGGTAAGTTGAACAATGACCATGATCATCATTACTGTACTTGGTACCCGCATCGTTGCATAAAATTTCAACAATAGGAAGCTACTACACGTAAGGATATGACCCAGTGTAACGTACCCATAATACTCGAGGTATTGAGGCTCAGCCCAAGCACCTACGACAATAGTAGACAAACACGATAAACCTGCCAATAAACAAAAGGCCAGCATAATCCTAGCTTGCTTCATGGCGGTAGGCTCACGACGCAACTCAGGATGCAGACAAAAGTTTTCGATTTGGTACCAATACTCGAATAGATGCATACTTTTTAGTACATGTAACAACGACATCATCTAGAATCTACACATATGGTTTATTTAGTGTACCGATTGTCTAGTACAAATCACTTAAAACCCATCCTCTATTAACGCTTCAACCTCGTCAATGGTTGAACATTCTATCACTCGACTGACAACATCATATCGATGGCCGGCGCGCATCATTGCCGCGATATCCTTTTGTTTGCGCTCTGCTTGCTTGGCTTCATTTCGTCTGTAAGCACCAAACCGTCGTTTCCTCGCATAGACGACCGCAGATTCAAGCGCAGGATCTTGCATTTGATCATGTATCTGAGTGATGGCATCATCAATGATTTGGCTGTCGACGCCTTTCTCACGAAGTTTCATTCGAATAAAGGGAGCACTCTTACCACGATTGGTAAAATGTTCCACCCACATTAGAGCCACCTTATCGTCTTTGATGCGACCAGATTCCATCACTTTTTTTACTTGTGTTTCTACCAGGTCTTCACCCATCCGTTTTTCTTCTTCAGTGACCTTTTCTCCACGTGCGCGCCAATTTCGAATCAGTCTACGCTTCAATACTCTTCGAAGCTGCATCTCTGTGGCTACATATCGCTCTAGATACTTGTTACTCGCCCATTCAATTTGTTTGACGGTGATCGGTTTGGGTACCCAATTTGGGTCTCGTTTCTTTCGCTTTTTTCTGAACTGCATACAACTATTCTAGTCGATCGAATACAAAATCCCAACACAATTATGGACAGTTTATGTCCAAAAATGGTCAGTTATTGCTGTAATGATTCGTATTTTTTACTTAAGGTTGCAGCCATATCTGGGTCTTCTATTTGAAGCTGCTTCCATAAGGGGGCTAAACTGTCCCATTCGCCAAGTTCTGCCAGCGACTGAACCTGCAAGGCCTTCGCATTCACTGTGTACTCCGAACTCGGAAAGTCTTCTAACAAACCAGCAGACCTGCGACGAGTAGCCTCCCATGCACCCCGCTTTGCGTAAAACTCTGCGATTTGAAACTCCTTCTTGGCCAATCGTTCTGTACATTCGGTACGCTTCTCAAGTACCTCTTCCAAATGAACCGACTCTGGAAACTGCTTTTCAAACCCCGTCCAACTTTTAATCGCTTGTGCCGTCCATTTCTGGTCTCTACCTGCGAACTTCGGTGCCTTTTTGTATAGTGTCATCCCGATCTGATACGTTGCGTAGTCTACCTTTTCATGCCTGGGATAACGACGACGAAAATCATCATAACTGTAGCGAGCCAAATCCCATTCCGTCTTTTTGAAGTATACATCGGCTATTGCCAGTTCAGCCATTTGAGCCAGAGGATCATCACGATAATAATTTCGAACAATATTGAAGTACTCTACTGCTTTTGTATAGTTCCCACGATCCATGAACTTTTGTCCCAAATCATACTGCTCTTGAGCGGTCTGGGCAGCTGCTTGCACAATACACAGCAGCCATAGAAAAATGAGATTGAGCACCGCAAACCCCTTGTCGTTTGTTGGATGGAACCTATACCAATTAATACATTGAACTGCAATATACAAACGAACTTCTTCCATACAACACTGGAGACTCGAATGAACATTCCAAATATTGATCTTCGTACTTTTATTATTCAAATCGCTCAGGGAGCATTGGTTGGGCTTGGAGAGATCGAAGACCCTGAAACAAAACAAACCTCTGTGAACCTTCCTTTTGCCCTTCACAACATTGGCGTCATCCAAATGCTTGCCGAAAAAACAAAGGGAAATCAAACTGAGGAAGAGGCTCAACTCATCAAGGCACTCCTGACAGAATTGCAGGACAAAGCCAAAAATCGCACATAAAACTCTGAACCGGCAACATTTGACATCATATTTGAATTGACATTTTCCCCATGTACGACTAATTTACAGTGTGAAAGTGGAACCCCCACGACAACACACTCTTGAATCTTATGGAGGAAACGATGATTCTTGGTCTTATTGGAATGATGTTCGCCTGTAGTGGCGACAAAACTGGTGAAACTGGTGACGTTGCAGCTGCAAATACTTGCCCCGACGGTGCAGAAATCACCATCAGCAACACCTACCCTACTTCTGATGCTGCAAACTTCTACATCTTAGACAGCGTTGAGTTCACCTTGAGTGCTGAAGATCCTTCAGCGGCTCTCTCTTTGTCTGGTCCAGACGGAGATGTTGCTGGCTCTAGTGCTGTAAACGGTACCAAAGTTACCTTTACCCCAGATGCCGCATTGGCTCCTTCTTCTTCGTACACAGCATCTTTGTCTTACTGCAACTCAGAAGACCCTGTAGATGTAGCATTCTCTACTTCTGCTCTTGGAGAAGAATTGACTGTTGACCTCGTTGGTAAAACATACGCTGTAGACTTGGCTTCAGGAAACTTCGTACAGCCTCCTGGAATCGGTTCTTTACTCGGCGGTTTATTCGAGAACAACATCTTGATGAGTGTTACTGCTTCTGGAGATTCTCTGGATTTCATCGGTGCGCTTTCTGTAGAAGGTGATACTGCTCAAGACACTTGCGCTGAAACCTTTGATGACTTCCCATCGGCAGACTTCACAAACGCTCCGATGTTTTCAGTACCCGAAGCAGATTTGAGTCTGAGCATCTCTGGATACTCTGCAACAATCTATGCATTGGCAGTATCTGGTACATTTGCTGCGGATGGTTCATACTTCGGTGGTGGTGAACTGAGCGGTGAGCTGGATGCTCGTCAGTTGGTTGACATCGTTGGTGGTTTGATGGACGGTGTTGAGTCTGCAGACGACGTTTGCGGCTTGGTAGCTGGATTTGGTGTTTCTTGCTCAGACTGTACTTCTGATGGTGAAGCATACTGTGTGAACTTGGAAGTCAACCGCTTGGTCGCCAATGAAACTGGTGAAACATTGGTACCAATCACTGCAGAGGACATCGCTGCTGACGCTGACTGTGAGTAATCATTGTAAGCTGTGATGGTTCGCTATCGCGATAGCAAACCACAAATGCAAATCGGCTCTCCATGGAGAGCCGATTTTTGTTTTAGTCGATGATTAAAACCAAATACTTCATCATTGATCCACATGATCGTCTAGAGCAGTCCTGTCTTCTGTACTTGACCTGCATTCTGTACTTGGCCTGCATTCTGTACTTGGATTGATGAACAATTTCTTTGATTCAACCTTCTGCAGTCAATGTAATGTCTAGTTCCTCGGTGATGACATGACACTCATCGGCTTCAGCAGTAACGGTCTCTTCTGTAGAAACAAAGCCTTCCGCTGAAACAAATACCGTTATTTCTCCGGGTAGTTCTTGCCCACAATAATGACCGCCCATCGAATCTGTATCACAATCTCCAGACATCTCTTCGGAAGAATATGACACTGAAGCATTGTCAATGACATTCCCATCTTCATCATACACCTTGACATACACAGCGAATTCAATGCTCGGTGTACAAGCGATATCCTCCTCAACTTCCCCAGTGTCCTCTTTTGAACCACAGCCCAATAACGCAATAAATGCGAATGACATAATATTCTTCATCGTATCCTCCCAAAATACCCACTCATCATACATTACATTCGATGTATCTGCCAGTATTCTTGAAATCTACTGTCCTCTTGGCGCCATTCCAGCGTTCACATATATCTCATCAATGACTTTCATGTTGAGTACTGCATCGGTACTGTTGGTAACTATTTGAACGCCATGTTGGATTCCATCAACAAATTTCCGTAACTGACAGTCATAGGTACTTTGACCCCAAAAGCGTTCTGTACCTTTTATCGTTGGACTATCAATCTTGAGATGATGGTAAATCATATGCGGGACAACCGGATTTACCATTTTGATAGACCCCAAAGAACCCACCACTTTTGCAGAAACGGCCACCAATGGCCACCCCCAAAGTGAACACCGAATATGACCTGTGGTACCACTTGGAAATTTCAAATCAGCTTCCATGAATCGATCAATTGTAGGACTGGACGTCTTCGCCATTGCAGACACCACACTAGGCTCCTCCCTCATCAAGTGACGAAGAATACTGACCGTATAGCATCCAGTATCCATCAAAGCTCCCCCACCCAAGTCTGGATTGTACCGAATATCATTTGGAAACGGAAGTGGAATACAAAAGGAAGCCTCAATCCTAGAAACATCTCCAATTGTGTTTGTCTTCAACAACTCTCGTGTAGCTGATGTAATTAATGCACATGAAAGTTTGAATGCAGTTTCAAGTAGTAGTTACAATATTGAAGAATATGATGTTTTTTTTTAACTTCTCATTTTTTAAATCAGAA
>CALDQI010000111.1:0-8790 GCA_937911635.1 uncultured Pseudomonadota bacterium
GAAGAACATTCTTTATTCCAAACAAACCAACTACTAAAAGAAGGAAAAGAAGAATTGATTCAAACGGTGACGGACTACATTCGTCCATGGCGGTCCTTATTGTCTGATCAATTGACCAGTCACTACGACGAAGAGAATGTAGAGCGTTTACTGGCACAGTATGGAACGGCTTTTGACGCTACGTACCAGCGTCTTAGACCCATTAATGAAATACTAATGGACGTTGAACAACTGGAACTTCTCAAGCAAAAGGATGGTCCGATTGTAAAACTTCTTACAGTAGATGATAAGGAACGCGCGTATTTACGGGTCTATCAACAACACAACCTCCTATTGAGCGATATGCTCCCCGTCATCGATAATTTTGGATTGCAGGTGGTGGATCAATTTGCTGATCCAGTGTCTTTCAACAGTGGTGAACGGTATACAATCGATACCTTTAGACTTGCAGAATCTTCAGACTTTACCATGAAGGATATTCGTGAACATGCAGATTCAATAGCAGAAGGCTTGGAAGCGGCTCTCGTTGGGAATGTCTCAACAGGGGTTCTAAACTGGATGGTGTTGCGCGCAGGCTTAGATTGGAAAGCGGTTGATATGTTCCGCGCGATTTTTGGATATGCTCGGCAATTAGGATTGTCTCAATCAGATTCACGTCTCCAGAATATTCTGCTTAGCAATGTCCCACTCGTGAAAGCGTTGTGGAACTTCTTTGAAGCGAAGTTCAATCCAAATTTAGAAGGTGATCGAGCAGCCCAGATGGCAGCGGCCTCAGATGAATGTGAAACGTTGATTCGTGCACTCACAGATCAAGTTCGAGATTTGGTCTTTCGTACGGTCTTTAATTTAATGGACAGCATGCTGAGAACAAACTTCTATCGCAGCGATAGACAGTTCCACTACATATCGTTCAAGATTGATTGTACCAAAGTTCACAATATGCCGGCGCCACGAATGATGGTAGAAGTCTATGTTCATCACGTAGAAATGGAAGGGATTCACTTGCGTGGTGGAAAGATTGCACGTGGAGGGATTCGATGGTCCGATAGGTCTGACTTCCGTCGCGAAGTACTGGATTTGGTTGCTACGCAGATGATTAAAAACGTCCTGATTGTTCCTGAAGGTGCCAAAGGTGGTTTCCGAATGAAGCATCAAGTAGCCGATTGGGCAGAGCGTCGTCGTAAGGCTGATGAATTGTACAAGGTACTCATTCGTGGATTGCTTGATGTGACGGACAATCAAGTGGATGGAGAAATCGTCCATCCCCCAGAGGTTGTTCGACATGATGCGGTAGATCCATATCTGGTTGTGGCGGCTGATAAGGGTACCGCGCACTTGTCAGATACCGCCAATGGTCTCTCTGCAGAATACGGTTTCTGGTTGGGGGACGCGTTTGCCAGTGGTGGATCGAATGGCTACGATCACAAAGCGGTGGGCATTACAGCACGTGGTGGATGGACAACTGTCTTGCGCCATTTTGAAGAGATGGGTCTCGATCCTGAGAAAGAAGAATATTCTGCGATAGCGATTGGAGATCCAGCGGGGGACGTCTTTGGAAATGGTGTGGTGTATTTGATGCAGAAAACACAGTGTACCAACCAGATGAGATTGCTTGGTGCTTTTAATCACAAGCACATTTTCTTGGACCCCAACCCGAATCCATTAGAGGCTTACAAAGAGCGTGTTCGTCTTTTTGAAAATGTACAGGGCTGGGAACATTACAACACGGATTTGATATCTAAGGGTGGCGGTGTATTCTCTCGTTCTGCCAAATCAATTACCATTTCAACAGAAGTGCAGCAGATGCTCGGTTTACTCAAAGACCAAACAGAACTGGCGCCAGAAGTTGTGATACGAATACTTCTGCGATTGGATGTGGATTTACTTTGGAATGGCGGGATTGGTACCTATGTGAAGGCGACCGATGAAACCCACATGGATGCAGGAGATCCGAGCAACGACAATCTGCGCGTGAATGGAAGTGAAATTCGTGCCCGTATCGTTGGAGAAGGTGGAAATCTTGGGTTTACCCAAAATGGTCGAATTGAATATGCTCTGAGCGGTGGTCGTTTGAATACAGATGCGATTGACAACTCTGGTGGGGTTGACATGTCTGACCATGAGGTCAATTTGAAGATCCTCTTGAATCCACTGGTGGCAAATGGTTCTTTGGCACTTGACGATAGAAATACACTGCTGGAGAGTATGACAGAAGAAGTTGCTCAAGATGTTCTACGAAACAATGACTGTCACGGACGTCAACTCTCGCTGGATAAGCTGCGTTCTGAAGCCGACCCGATGGCCTTCTCGATTGCCATTCAGTGGGTTTGTACCCGTTCAAATGCATCAAGGGTCTTTCTTCGACTGCCCTCAGATGAGGAATTGGCGAAACGTCAAACGTTGGGCAAAGGTTTAACTAGACCAGAGCTGGCTGTGATCGCTGCACACATCAAGATGCATGTGTTTAAAGATCTTTTGGATGCAGATCCATCTTTGATACCAGACTTTGACAAGCGAGTATTGGCGTACTTCCCAGAAAAGATTCAAAATCAGTACTCTGCTGATGTTGGCAATCATATGTTGAAAACCAGTATTGGTATGACTGTTCTGTTGAATGAGATTATGGGAGATGCTGGAGCACTTCTGTTTCCAATGCTCAACGATATTACCGATGCCAGCAGTATTGATATTGTGCGGTCATGGCTTGTTGCGATGGATGCGATTGGCGCAGATGGTCTGAAAGAACAGCTGAAAGGATTGGACCTTCAGGCACAGTATGCGGCTTGGGTAGCGATTACGAAGCCTCTCAACTCAATGATGGGTACCTGGTTGTTTGCGGGGAGTTTGCCGGATGCCGGTCGTCAAGCAAAACTCCAAGCGGTCTTGAAAGCCATGCCAAGACTGGTGGGTTCCAAAGATAAAGAGCGTATGCAACGCGATGTTGAAGAGTTGATGAATAAGGACGTTCCGGCCGTTTTGGCAACACGAATTGTGGCCTTGGAAGATGTGGCCTTAGCCGATCAAATTTCTTTGACAATGAATGATTTGAGTCAGGTGAACAGCAAAACCATCAGCTACTTGGCGATTGGCGAAGCGAGTTTGTTTGTTCAAACCATTCGAACCCTCGAAGACCGACGAGCCATTGGCGGTTGGGATCCCGCTGCGAATGCAATCTTGCGAAGTCGGTTTTTACATCAATTGAAGCTATTGGTAGATATGGTAGATTTGGAAGATGAAACCACATTGGGGACCGACCGTGTTGCATTCAGATTGCGACTCTATCATTTTGCAGGAATCTATGCGGAGATGAAAACCATTATTGTGGATGGTGTAGACCTCGCTGGTTTGGTCGTGGCAAATGCACGTGCACAGGCCATTATTCGAAGCATGTCTAGTGCGGGTACCAAGTTGGTTGGCTCTGGATACAAAGGGTAAATCATGGGTCTAATTTTGGCGAGTGGCTCGCCCCGCAGAAAAGAATTGCTGGAGTGTTCAGCGGTGTCTCTTCTGGCGGTAGAGCCGGCCAATATCCCCGAGGTTCGAAGTTCCGAAGAGGAACCGATAGCCTATTGTCAACGTCTGGCCCATGAGAAGGCGAGTGTCTCGAGTCGTAAGGGACATTGGGTTTTAGCTGCAGATACGATTGTCGTTGATGGCACGGACATCTTTGAGAAGCCCAATGACGCAGAAGATGCCTTTCAAATGCTAAGGCACATTGCGAATGTTGGATGGCACGATGTTGTGTCCGCATGGGCTTTGCGCTACGTTCCATTTGATGATGAAGAGGAAATTTGGATGGAAGGGTGTTCTGTCTCCAGCGTTCGTTTTCGATCGTTGTTGGATTCAGAGATTCTATCCTATATCCAAACTGGCGAGCCATTTGATAAGGCTGGAGGCTATGGGATTCAAGGGAAAGGCGCTGCATTGGTCCAAGACATCAAAGGTTCCTACAGCAACATTGTTGGGCTCCCATTGGCAGAAGTACTGGCTGCGTTAAGGGAACACTCCGTCATCTGAAATCTGGCGTTGCCGGAACAACTACAGCAGAAGTAAATACAGAGAGGCCCCTGATGGGTATTGCAGACAATTTGCAGAGCGTGCAAGATAGAATCCAAAAGGCTACCATAGCGGCGAATCGCCCACAGGGAAGCGTACGTTTACTCGCGGCATCAAAGAGAACGGATGCCTCTGGAATCATTGAGACGATTGGACTAGGACATACGTTGTTTGGAGAGAATCGAGCACAGGCTTTGAGAGACAAGTATGATGTGGTTGCACCTCAGTATCCATCTGCAGAATGGCACTTCATCGGCTATTTACAGAAGAACAAAGTGAAGTACATTGTAGGTCGCGCATCGATGGTTCATTCCTTGGATTCGTTAGAGTTGGCAATGGCGCTGTCCAATCGGATTGATCAACAGCGCAATATCGGCGTTGAACTGAAACCTATGTCTGTATTGGTTCAGATTAAATTGGGTAGTGAAGACAGTAAAACAGGAATTGATCCTGAGGCTGGAATGGCTTTGATGCATCGATTGATGGAGTTGCCCAATTTGAGGCTTCGCGGATTGATGAACATTGCCCCATTGGAAGGAGACCCCGAGCAGTGGTTTGCCGAGATGGCAAACCTGGCTGAGCGTGCCAAGAAATCCGGCTTTCCGATGAACGAGATGTCGATGGGGATGAGTGGGGATATGGAACAGGCGATTCAATATGGTTCCACGATTGTGCGAGTGGGCTCCGATATTTATCTACGGGATGTGTAAGCATTGCGAAGAGGTGGTGTCCTGGATATGAATGACCGACTGTATCAATCATATACAATCGAATATGATCATAATTGATCTGGATGTTACATGTACAAAGGTATCCCCATTTGTATGGAGTATTTATGAAACGAATTTTCAGTATTTGTACGTTAGTATCTATTTTTATCGCCGCACCAGTTCTCGCCAAAGAATCTTTTGATACAACTGTAGAGTCGGTATGGAAAAATTTACCGAGTTCTGCGAGTCAGTGTGCTGATTATGATTATTTTCCTGAAGGCGGCATGCAAAACTTCTGGTGTCATGTTTCTAAGGATGTATCCCTTCAATTTTTAGAGCAGGCAACAGGTCAGAAAATATATCTTTCGGGCCCGCATGCTACTGGGCTGAAGTTGGATGATAAAACAGGGTTTGGGCATTACAATCCCAAGTTTGTAGAGGCACTTTCTAAACTGGTTATCCCATCTAAGGAAGAAACCACACTTACCGCCCAAACACAATCGGTATACAATAGTCATGTGCGTCCTTTGGCTCGGATTCACTTCGTCACATTACAAAAGCTGCGCAACAATCCTGAATGTGCACAAAAAGAAATGCTTCAATACAAAGCCAACATCAAGAAACCTGAGGCTGAACAAGAAGAGTGGTACAATGAACGATGGTTCTATTTTATGAACGCCAAATTTTGCGCAACTGCGAAAGTGGATACGTTGTTTGATGATGGTTTCGACGGTGGACACAATGGCAATGTTGTGAAGACAGCGACAGGGTTTTGGCTTCGGCGTTCAATGGATGAAACCCAATCCAGTTTCGCAACCGCTCTTGAAACCCTATTGCAAACATATGATGCTGAGTGGTTGAGTCAGCAAAAAAGTCGATAGTGTTATTGCCAAGTCAGATTACTGTCATCCGGTGGTAAATGCATTTCCATCCCTTGAGTGCCTTGCAGTCGTTCTAGATAGGCGAGAGTCAATCGATTGATAAGGGTATGAGCCTCCGGTATGGGCATATAGCCGTCACCGCAGTCAGGGTAGGTATTGACAAAATCACAGGCGTTGGAGAATGTATAGTGTCCTGTCTTTTCCACGATACCGTAGTTCTTCTCTTCAGATCCGATTCGATCGAAGATGGCATTAACCAATGGGTCAACCGGTGTTGTTGTATCATACTCACCCCCTAAGACCAGTGTCGGTACAGTGATGGAGTCGATACCTCCAATCAGTGTTTCCAACGCTGCAGGGGTCATCGAAACTGCTCCCCACACGCGTTCATCGATTGAATCGTAGACACCAGATCCTTCAGCATTGGCAATCTCTTCGACGTGATCACAAAGCCAGCCACCATATTCAGCACAGTGTGCCGCTGTAAGATCTGTGTCTAAATACCCACCGGTGATAGCATGAACGGTGTAGCCACCAAAAGAATGACCGGCCACTGCAAATCCAGCCTCAGGATTCACACAGTCTGAAAATTCACTTTGCTCCACCAGCCAATCATAGACATCAGAGATGTCTTGAGGTCTACGTAGAATCAGTTCAGGTTTTCGAGATTCATCGTTGTCAAAGATGGTGTTTCCTACATGGTTTGGAGCAACGACCAAATATCCATGCGAGGTTAAAAACTCCGCTAAAAAATAGGACTGGTAAGCCATGCCTGTATTTCCATGACTGAATACCAGGACAGGTCTCTCTACAGAACAATCCACCCCACCACCGTTTGCCGCCGTTCCTTCCTTTAAATCTCCGTACCGATGTAGGCTGTCAGATGGCGTTTGACTCGGATACCAAATTTGGGTTGGTAGTGTAAGTCCATCGGTTGATGTGACATTGACAACACGTGAGACCACGGACTCATTTCCTTTGGCTGTCGGATCTACAAGTCTGACTTCGATGCCAGTGTCCTTGTCTGATTGGCATGATACTGTGAGTGTGAGCGCAGATAGTAGAACCAAACGCATGATGCTCTCCAAATTAAATGATTGAGTTACTATAGCACCTATATCAAATGTGACGATGATATCGACACAGTATACAATTGAACTTACAGGTTTGAATCTAGACTATCGCACGGTCAGAATCTTTTGCATTTGGATGCTGAGTCGCCATTCTGGATTCCGCAAACAAAATTGTACGACGGCTGACCGATGCTCAATTACATCATCGTTATAGAGAGGCTGGAGATATCGATAGTCTGCTTCAAAGTGTTCAAAGTTGCTCGGATGCATCTCTGCTTCAGGTTGGGGATAGACCAGCTTGAGTTCTGAGGCTTTCGTGACCACAATGGTACTTCTAGGTTTGGGGGAGACGCAGACCCAGTCGATACCTCTCGGTACCGGCTTGGTGCCGTTGGTTTCAACGGCGACGTAGATTCCTCGCTGTTTGCAAGCCTCAATCAATGCCTCATCGAGCTGTAAGAGAGGCTCTCCACCGGTAAATACAACCATAGGACTGCCTGTGCCCTGCCAGACAGATAAAATGGTGTCTACGATCGCTTGTGCTTCGTATCGTCCACCGTACGTCCCATCGATCCCTACAAAGTCCGTATCACAGAATCTACAGGCGGCCTTTTCCCTAGACTTTTCCAATCCAGACCAGAGATTGCATCCAGAAAAACGACAAAATACAGCCGCTCGCCCTGCGTGAAAGCCTTCTCCTTGCAGGGTGTAGAACATTTCTTTAATGGCGTATCTTTTGGTGGGCATCGACGCGGAGTGTATTCTATTGAGTCGATTTTGTCAAGGTGTTGGTGTGATGCATTTTGTAGTTCTTCAGGAGGCTATTCCAACACAAATTCGCTCAGATCACCTTCCGCAGTAACAGAATAGGTCTCCGTCTCTAGAGAGCTGACGTCGACTGAATATTGGAGTATCAACCAAATGTAGGTTTCCCCACTGGATCCATAATCAAACTCCAATGCATGCTCATCGGTTTGTGTGACCAGAATGGACGAGATGGTTTCAGAATCCCATTCAATGGTATGCTCAACGTGCAACATCTTACTATCATCTACAGAGAGTACCAAGGATGACTCAAGTTCTGTGGATTCACCGATTACTGTAATTACAATGCCATCTGAGTCGACTTCAAGCTCTGGCAGAGACTCAGCGCTGATACCTGTATCTGGAGTACCACTGTCCGGAACACCTTCGGGTGAAACAGGGCGGTCTGAATGTCCGATCAGTTTATCTTGTGTACTGGGGAGGCACGCAGTTATGAGTAGGACGGTGACGACCGAATATAATGGGTGCATAGGTTGACCAGTATTAGGCGTGGAGGTATCTCCAGTATACACTACATATCCACGTTTGGCCGCACCAATCTAAAACCGCAAACCTCTAACTTGTAATCCATCTTGAATTGTCTCATGATAGCCAAATGAATAAACTCGGGGTGATGTGCCCAAGCCCCACCTTTGGTGTAAATTTGATCTGGATTGGAAACATCCACACAGAAGTCTGATACGTTTCCGGCGAGCCCTTGAACGCCATACACACTGCAGTCTAAGGGGTGTTCATAGATGGTAGATGGAAGGACTCTGCCTTCTCGATGTCCTCGAACGCTAGCCCAAGTGGGCTCAAAATAACTGCCCCATGGCAATATACGCTCGTCGACTCCACGACCAGATTTTTCCCATTCTTCAGGGGTTGGCAGACGCCACTGCTTTCCTGTTTTTTTACTGTACCAATTCGCATATGCCATTGCGTCTTTTCCCGTAATCATGATGACAGGCCAGTCGAGCTCCCAACGATCTCCCTGTGGGTCTGGCTCAATGGTAAATCTTTTCGTGTCGTCATGCCAAGTGTAGAGTCGTACCGATTCTGAACCAGATATCGCATTGGTTCGAGGCACATGTTGCATGGCACGAGGAACTCCTTCTGTTGCGAGTAAATCGTGCAAGAATTCCAAATATTGACGATTGGTAATGGGGTACTTCTGCATGATGAAACAGTCTACATAAACTGAACGCCTAGGATTACTGGGTTCCGTAGGGCTTCCAATGACGCAGGCTCCACCAGGAACCCAGC
>CALDQI010000112.1:0-8790 GCA_937911635.1 uncultured Pseudomonadota bacterium
CTAAATAATATCAAGTGCTTCCCAGTTTTTGTTAGTAAAGATTTTCATAAATCAGTTGAAAATATTCATCTTGTTGGAGACGCCTTTTTTGCCTTTCCACCTTCTTTTGCACAAGGAGCCTCACAATCTATTGAAGGTGCATCAGAACTATTTGAAAGCATCATAAGTAGCAAAACTGATTATTATATTAATAGAGTTTCAAGAGTAAAAATGATTAATAATAGATCAAAACTAAATCAATTTGCTTTTCATGCATCAAATCCAATTATTGTGTTCTTTAGGAATATGGGATTTAAAATATTAACTAAGGAAGGAAGCTATTTTGACAAAGAGATTTTAAAGGCATGGAAATTGGTATAAGAGAGGTACTCATTTGACTGTTGGTCTCAGCTGCTCGACTGACATTGATGGATTCGACGATTGATCATGGCTATCGTAGACTCTGCGGTGGTTGGATGATTGACCAATATTGACATCAGTTTTTGATACACGTCAAGTTTCCGTTTTGAAAATTTTTGTAGTAGGTCTTCTTGTTCCCGTTCAAGAGTTTCTAAGGTCTGCTGTTGCTCTTCGAGCTCCGTACAGAGTTGTTGGTGACTTTGTGTGATTGTATTGTGGCGAGTCTGCGCTTGTTGCCACTCTGTAGACTTTGATGCATCGCTCCATTGTTGCGCCGCCTCTGTAGAGTATTGTCGTACGATTCGAAATGCTTTCATTTCTTCGTCGTCCGATAGAAATTGCAACTCTCTTAGAAGGGGGAGGGTATTTAGGTTTGAATGTGAAAGACAGTCTCGGATTTCTTCTAGGGTCCAGTTGGTTTGTTGACACTGTTCAAACAGTTCATTCCATGGGTTCGAGACGGTCTGTACAGTTTTAGACTCTGCTTGTAAAACAGCTTTCAATTTCGTTGTTTCTAGTTCCAATCTGTATAAGTCGGATTCTATCTTCTCAATCGAAGAATTGATTTCATTGGAATCTTGCTCATATTGAATGATTTGGTATTCGGTTTCTTTAAGCCACCGAAGTTTCTTGGAGGAGGTGTGTTTCTGCAGAAGCCCTTCCAAGGTAGGGGACTCCGCAATGTTGTTTGGGTTAAGTTCCTCTAATTCCGCAATGGCATCATCAATAATGGGCAGCTGTTCAACCTCTGGCAAATCAAACTCAGTCGATGTAGTATGTGTGTCAAGATGTTGTTCCTCTTGTTCTTCTATGGTATCTGTAGTCCCTGCTGAAGGAACTCGAATGACGATACATTTTAGTGGCACGGGAGACTTAGCATCGTGCATACACTTTGCTATCCATCGGGCTGTGTCTGCTCTATTGACATCTTTCTTGAATGTGAAAATAAGCTGCTGACCTTCGCGATGAACAACTCCCTTCAACGTTGGAGTCCCCAATCGAAGTTGTCTGAGCAATGAGGACTTTACCTTTCGACCTGGTGGGGCAGTTAACAACAACGGTTTGCCTTCCAATACCTTACAACGTTTTTTGTAGGCAAATTGTCTTGGTTGAGTCGTTCGTCTTAATCGGTCCAGCACCTTTTCCACTAGTGATGGGTCTTGCAGCTGTTGTATGGTTTCGATGCGAATGCTCATGGGGACTCCAACGCAAAAAAGGCTATGCCTAAGCATAGCCTTTTCGAGTGTGCGATTCCGCTGATTATTCTGTAGGCTCTGTTTGATTTGTGGTCTCGACAGCCTTTACAGGAGCAGGAATCGTCGAACGATCCAAACGAATCGCAGAAGCGACAATTTCATACGTTGCTTCTCCAGCTTCTTCAGCCTCTGGAATCGGAGCGCCATCAGATTGTTCTGATTTGAAGTGTTCTGTACGTGCAGGGCTGGCTTCTCGCTTTACAACGGTGCCTTCCAAGTCGCAAGAAGCACCAGCAGCATCTTTGGCGACAAAGAATTTGTGGTCTTTGGTCGTGATACGCATGTGTTGGTCGGCGTCTGTAATGACCATCCAGCAGCCCATTTTTTGACAGACATCGCTGACTTTTCCAGTTACACGGATTGTTTTTCCAACATAGTCATCCGGATTGGTCAAGACACTTCCTGCGGCGATTGACGATTCGAGTGTGAACTCCAAACCAAAATGTTCGATCTCATCAATCGAGATTTGATCATCGGTCTTCTCGGCTGCTGGCGTCTCAGCAACTTCAGATGCTTGTTCATTTACAGTGGGTTCGGCATTCTCGGCTGGGGTTTTGTTACCACACGCCAAGAGTTGGCTTAAGGTAAGGATTGCGAAGATTTTCATATTCACTCCTATGGTGTTTGAAGGATTTAGTGGGTCGAATATATCGTATAATTGATACCTTTTCAAACATTGGTTGTCATTTTGCCGAGGTCACATTGTAAAAGTGCTCCGAAGAGATGTCTTTTAGTGATGTACAACTTGAGGTGATATACCGTCTTGAATGGTAGGTCGTTCGCTCGATGGTTTGGGTGAGGAAAATGTGGTTTACTAAGGTCTGAACGACTGTAATCAAGAGAATCTATCTTCCCGTCGTAGTTTTCTTGTACAGGTTGTTCTTTACCGTTCCGTTCATTAGAAATATACTGATGATGAAACGATACAGTTGAAATTTGGGGGTACGATGAATCAGTTTGTTATGGCGGCAATAGGTGGCGGTTTGATTGGTGTGGCGGCCTCCATACTGCTACTGACTCAAGGTCGTATTGCAGGTATCAGTGGGATAACAGGGTCTTTATTTCGAGCAGATGTGAGTGACAAAGGATGGCGATGGGCGTTCTTTTTGGGGTTGATGGCTGGAGGTTGTATTCTAGCCTTGGTGAGTCCGGAGGTGTTTGTGGTGTCAGAAGATCGTCCCCTTTGGATGATGGGACTTGCAGGATTGTTTGTTGGATTTGGTACTCAAATGGGAAGTGGTTGTACGAGTGGTCATGGAGTCTGCGGGATTACTCGATTGTCTCCACGCTCTCTAGTGGCAACAGGGGTATTTATGGTCGCAGGCATGTTTATATCTACCGTTCTAGCAGGAGGTTTGCTATGAATACGAAAGCCTCTTCGAGAGCTTCTACGGCAGTACTGACTTCAGCTTTTGTGACCGGTCTTGTATTTGCCGTTGGTCTTGGAATATCTGGGATGACTGACACCACAAAGGTACTTGGGTTTTTAACATTGAACGCTGACTGGAATCCTGCTCTAATGCTCGTTATGGGTGGTGCGATAGCGGTACATGCCATCGTGTATCGGATATCCACAAAGAGATCTCATCCAATATTTACAGACAGGTTTAACATTCCCAGTCGACAAGATATCGATGGTCGTTTGATCGGTGGAGCATTGCTGTTTGGAGTTGGATGGGGACTGGGCGGGGTGTGTCCAGGGCCAGGATTGGTGTCGATATTTGGTGGTGCGATTGAGATTCTTGTTTTTGTTGTCATGATGGCAGTGGGAATGGTATTCTTTCAGCAGTTTCAACAGAGACTGTAATGTTCTTACCACGTTTCCCATGGACCACATCCTATTCTGGGGACGATTTTCGAAGCGATGTGTTTGCTGGTCTGACGACGGCTGTCATGCTAATCCCACAGGCTATGGCTTATGCTCTTTTGGCGGGATTGCCTATTGAAGTGGGATTGTACGCTTCTACAATCCCCGTATTTGTCTATGCATTTTGGGGTACAGGACGAGTGTTGGCAGTTGGTCCGGTGGCGGTAGATTCGCTTTTGTGTGCCGCTGCGATTAATGCTGTGTCGGCTGAGATGTCCCCAGATATAACCTCGGCTGAACAAGTGAAAATGGCTGCGTTGTTGGCATTTATGACTGGAGTTGTCCTGGTATTGATGGGGGTACTTAAACTGGGACGAGTGGTGTCTTTGCTGACTCCAACCATTATTACTGCATTTACATCTGCAGCAGCGATCATTATTGGAATCAACCAATTGAAACTTCTTTTGGGGGTCAATATAATAAAGAGCTCGAATGTATATCTTGTGTTGATGGATGTACTTCAGAAACTCAGTCATATTCATATTCCCACATTGATTCTGGGCACTGTAGCGATGACGGCACTGATATCGCTAAAGGTGTTCGTCCCAAAGATACCGAGGGCTTTTGTAGCTGTTATCTTGGGGATTGCTGTGGTCATCCTGTTTGATCTTGGAGCATCCGGAGTTCAATTGGTTGGGGATATACCCGCTGGCTTGCCTTCGATTTCAACTCCTTGGTTGGAGTGGAATGTTGTCATAGAGTTGCTTCCACATGCAGTGGTGATTGCGATAGTTGCGTTTATGGAGGCATTCAGTATCAATACCACACTGCAGAAGGACCCATCGGAACTTGAACCATCGAGAGAATTGATCGCATTAGGCGGCGCCAATATCGCATCAGGTCTATTTCAGGGATATTCTGTGACGGGTGGTTTCTCGCGATCGGCTGTGAACTCTGAGGCAGGTGCCAAAACACAGGTGGCTTCTCTCATTACCGGTGTGATGGTACTCCTCACTCTCGGGTTGTTTTACAATGTTCTGGCGGATATTCCCAAGGCTGTCTTGGGAGCCATTATCCTGACGGCTGTCGTTGGACTCATCAACATTCAGTTTGCCAAAGATGTATTTCTTCGTCAAAGGGTTGAGATACCAGTATATGTGGCCACCTTGTTGCCGACATTGTTCATTGGGATCAAAGAGGGGTTGATAGCCGGCATCATCGTGAACTGGATCCGAACTCGATCATCACTTATGAGCGGAATTCCTGATTCAAATGATGCCTGATGGAGCCGACAGTAGTGTTGTCTCCAGTTCTACAATGGTCTGAAATCAATAGAGG
This sequence comes from uncultured Pseudomonadota bacterium, assembly GCA_937911635.1. Classification (GTDB taxonomy): domain Bacteria; phylum Myxococcota_A; class UBA796; order UBA796; family UBA796; genus CAJWHX01. Next base: position 4,801 of record CALDQI010000112.1, read on the forward strand.
TTTGAATTGATGGTATGTCTATTTGGACGTGACTTGTGGCGTAGAGAGTACAGCCTCCAGTCCCTTTTGTCCTCGAATGGCCTGCGCCTCTTTAAGATCCGATCGAAGTGTTGAGACCTTTTGCTCGGTCCATGTCGCGACAGGTTCATAGCTGTTCAATTCTGTTCGGACATAGGATATCAGTTGAATTATTTCAGCATCCGTGAGATTTAGACCATAAGGAGACATGTAACTGGCGTATCGATCTCCACCAACGTAAATGGTTCCCGAAACACCTCGGAACAATACCTCAGTCATGGCAGCGGGACTTTCAACCCAAGGGGTTCCAACCAGTGGTGGAAAAAAATACCGTTCACCGGTTCCATCTGCTTTGTGACACCCTGCGCAATTGGTGTTGTACAACTCTTTTCCAGAAAGCTGAACAGTAGTCTCCACTTCGGGTTCGCATTCTCCACTGGTTGAGGGCTCTGCGAGTGCTATTGGTATCAGAAAAAACATAAAATTCTCCACGAGCCACTGAATCTACCCTACGTGGAGTAGCCATGCAATTGGTGAGGTCAAAATCGTTCAAAGATTTCAATCGATTTGTCATCAAGATGGACTCATGACCTTCTGTACCCCAGATTGGGTTTTGAGGTTGTGTACATTCGAGAATCCCCAGTGTTTCATACGATGGCGCACCATAGACGCTCGACCACCAGACTGACAGTACAAGAGGATTGATTGATCTTTACTTGCATGCTTGAGGATGTCAGTCTCTGTAATTGTATCAATGGGTAAGTTTATGGCCTCTGTTACGTGTCCACTTGCAAATTCTGTTGGGCTTCGAACATCAATGATCACCGCGTCGTCAACGTTGATGGGGGATGAATCAGTTGCCTGAAGTGTGAGTCGTTTCCAAACGACAAAGCCGATCAGGAACGCCAATAAAACGACTTCAATACTCATAGATTCAACTCAGCCAGCCCAATATTCCACCCGTCATAGATGCCGCAGGTATACCCTTTTGCTGTAGAAACACGGTTGCTGTCATCGATCGAATACCGGATCTGCAGTAGACGACTACTGGAGTGTCTGTATCCAAGTCCTGTGATGCATTCGCAAAATCACTGAGTGGCATAAAGTGCGCGCCCTCAATACGTCCAGTATCCCATTCATTTTTTTCTCTACAATCGACCAGAATAAATTGTTCGCTGGGATGGTTCGCCTTGACCCATTCGATTGAAATCTCATCTACACCGCGGTCTTGTGTGGTTGGTGCCCAAGTCATGTATCCTCCGGAGTGAAATAGGGAATGTATCGACCTTCGTATATATTCAGTCCCAAATACACTGTATCATTGTGCCGTATTTTTGAAACATGTTGTTCAAGTAGAAATGTGATACAAACACTGAAGTGAGGAATTTATGACACAAAAATCGACAAACATTAAATGGCACGAATCTTCTTTGTCTACTGAAGAGAGGGAGGAAAAATTGGGTGTTGGGGCCATCGTTTGGTTTACCGGCCTTAGCGGATCGGGAAAGTCCACAGTCGCACGGGCTGTTGAATCTGATCTGGTTCGGCGTGGGCATGCCGCATTCGTATTGGATGGTGACAATCTCCGGTTTGGTTTAAACAAAGACTTGGGCTTTTCTGCAGAGGACAGACAAGAAAACATCCGTCGTGTAGGAGAGGTTTCCAAATTGTTCGCAGATGCCAATGTCATTTTACTTGCCGCGTTCATCAGTCCTTATCAGAAAGATCGAGATGCCATTCGAGCCCTCGTACCGTCAGGCAGATTCGTTGAAATCCACGTGAGTACCTCTATAGAAGTGTGTGCAGACCGGGATCCCAAAGGGTTGTATGCGAAGGCTCAGCGTGGTGAGATATCAAACTTTACAGGTATATCGGCACCATATGAAGCCCCTGTAAAGCCTGAACTTCGATTGGATACGGGAACCTTGTCTTTGGAAGATTCAGTGGCTGAGACCGTACGGTGTTTGAATGACTTGGGAATCGTTTCACCACTCTAAAATAGATTCAATTAAAGCCTCGAGACCATCCTGTCTCTTTTGAAACCATTGGCTACCATCGTTCGACAGTAGAAGGACATCTTCTTCAATCTTTCCGAGCACATTTGCAAATACGAGATCGGATTGAGTCCGTTGAAGCTGCTTGTGAGCAATCCTTTCAAGATCTGTTGGTGCTGTTTTGGGCGCTGCGGCTTTAAACGACACAAGTCGAACATCGGGAGCCCACATCTTGATATGGTCCACAATTTTTGGTGTTGGTTGTAGATCAAGCGTGAGTGCAGATCCCGATGATATTTTGCCGAGGTTTGTTTTTCGAACTTCAAAATCGCCAACTGCGGCGGCATGAACAATGACCCCCGAAGGGTGTTGTAGGGTCCATGATTTCATTTTTGCCAAGAGATCTCGAGTCGACGTAAATTCAATACGTTGAGGTGGGCAATCTGGGTGAAGTAGAGCCACATTTGACCCCATGAGTGTAGATGTTCTTCCATTGTGCTGTAGCCTTTGAGAGAGGCCGACGCCTGTTGCCCCCGACGAATTGGCAGTAATAGATCGCATACTATCAATGGGGTTACGAGTTGCACCAGCTGTAATGAGGACAGGTCTATCCATAATAATTCCCCAAAGTATGGACTATAGTCATTGATTCGATTACGTTGATGTATGACTTTATTGAACGATCCGCAAATCATTACCAGCGATGAAAACCTCCATAAATTGTGTATACATTTGAGCACGCAGACTAAAGTTGCTGTTGACCTTGAAGGCGATTCACTCCATCATTTCAAAGAGAAATTGTGTTTGCTTCAGGTCTCCGATGGTGCGGCGGACTACATTGTTGACGTATTGGCCATATCGGATTTTTCACCGATGAAGAGCATTCTAGAAGACAAGCGAATTCTTAAGGTGATGCATGGTGCAGACTATGATGTGGTGAGTTTGAAGCGGGACTATGGTTGTGAAATCAACTCATTGTTTGATACGGCATTGGCAGCCCAGTTTTTAAATTATGAAAAGTGGGGACTAGCCAATCTGATACAGAAACACTTTGGATTGACGCTTGAGAAGCGCTATCAAAAGCACGATTGGTCTAGACGGCCATTGTATTGGGAGCATATTGATTATGCTCGGATGGATACACACTATTTATTGGCTTTACATGAGATTATGGAGATCCAGCTGGACCGAAAAGGGTTGCTGGAAGCCTGTATGGAAGAATCTGTTTGTTTGACGCAGCGTGAGTGGAATGGACGCCGGTTTGACGGTGAAGATTTTTTACGGGTTAAAAAGGTTCAATCTTTGTCCGCTGAGTCGTTGAAAGTACTTCGGACACTCTATGAGGCACGTGATGAATGGTCTGGAAGACGGGATGTCCCAGTTTTTCATTATGCGACAGATGGAGTGTTGTTTGGGATTGCCCAAAATCTGCCTGTCGATCGTCAATCCCTTAAATCGTCTGTACAATCGAAGTATCTTGGTATCGTATCAAAAAAGTCTCAAGAGCTGTTGCGCTTAGTGGAAAAGGGCAAAGCTGACACACGACCATTACCCAAAGTGCGACATTCAAATGTAAAACGTCAAAAAAATCGATGGCTCAATGAAATTGTCAATAAACTTCGAGAATGGCGGAGTGAACAGCATGAAGCCGGTGTACATTTGTTTTTGCTACCCACAAACAATCAAATCAAAGACTTGGCATTTGAAGTGCCTAAGAATGCGAATGATCTAGAATCGATTGGTGTATTGCGCAAGTGGCAGATTGCGTTGTGGGGAGATGTGGTGTTGGAAACCATCCAAAAGGTGGTGAATCCGCCCCTTTGAACTGTCACCTAAGGTTCACGTCAAGATATAGTGGAATGGATTACAGAATAGACACTTCCCTTTTGCAATGTGAGATCCTGTGAACTTCAGTACCAAGCCATTCATTGATGAGACCATCATTCAGCAGCGAATTCAGACCATGGTGTCAGACATT
>CALDQI010000113.1:0-4939 GCA_937911635.1 uncultured Pseudomonadota bacterium
TCTTCGACAACCGTCTCAAACAATGGACGCCATCCTTTTGCATACTCAAGTGCAAATCGAGCCATGACATCGGCACCAAAACGTTCCCGTAAATACAAAGCGAAAGAGTGCCCACCTTGATACCAACGCTCACCGTCATTCCAACCTGCAGTCACCTTGTGGTGCCACTCTTCATAGGTCAAAAGTCTATCTTCCATCAACGAAACACGAATGGTTCTATCACGAGCGGTTGTCCACCAGTTCACATTGGTTGATGCAGACCAGAACTCTGCGCCACCCTCAACCCACCAGACAGAATCTGAGTCTGCGAATGGCATCTCGAATCCAATCCCAACATTGTTGAATGCAGTTTTGGTCTTTCCATCACTGTCCCGTGTAATTGGACGGTTAATTCCATTTTGATACAACCCCCCGACAGCTGTTACAAAAGTAGGCTCCGCAGTTGAACGATACGCTTTCAACGAAACAACGTGGGCAAACTCGTGTGCAAAAACCGTTGAGAACCATTCCATACGACCACGAGAGTATGAGAACATCCCGCCACCTGGATTGGCACTCATGACGATCCAATCCCATGAGGGAATTGTAAATCCTTCAAGTTCATCACCATGATTGAGAACCAATACGTGAATGCGTTCTTTCAAGAAGTAATTAAACTCCGCACACATGTCATACCAGTTTTCTTCTGCAAACTCTGCAAATCGCTTTGCTGAATATTCTGCTGTCAAAGCGTGGATATTGTCTTCCATGTCTTTTGACTTTGGGTAGTGAAAAGCAAAGTGCTCGGTTTCAATGGTGTGCCACTCTAAATCGGTAAAGTTGTATGGTGTCACCCATTTAGCGGCTTCTGCCTCAGGGCTGGTGAGAGCCAACCATCCAAGTCCCAAGAGGGGTAAAATCTTTTTCATTAGTATCCTCACGAGCAATTAAAAACGATAGACCATTTCGCCAGTATAGACGAGTCCATATGTTGGATGAACATCTTCAAGTGGGAAGAACATCAAGTCTTCCCCACGAAGGGGCAGCTGTGCATTGGCGCTGATATCCATTTCTTGGAAGAGATTCACTGTCGCCCCTACACGAGCATCAAGTGCCCAGCCATTCGACTGTTCGATGTCTTCGAGATTTTTGTTGGGCAGCCATCCACCAGACGTTGGTCCAATTTTAAAGAATCCGCGCTGCGTATATGTTCCCGCAGCCTGAAGATTTATCGGACCAAGTTGCACTTCACCTTGAACGTCCAGAACGTTGAGGTCTCCCGGTTTAACACGAGTCGAAAACTGATTCATATCAGTTTCAATTGCGTAGTTCGCCAATGCAGAGAAGCGTTTCACATGACTCATATCCACCGTGATTGCACCAGGTCCAACCTGTTTCTTGGCAGCTAGACCAAGGTGTAAATCAGGTGTTCCAGTTGTCAGCACAAAATTCGAGAAGGAATTCGGTCCACCAACGTAGTTCCCAGGCATTTCGTTTGCGAACGGTGCTTTGTATTTTGCATAAGTCACAATCGAAGTCATTGGAGTACTGCTTTTGTACAACTGATACGTCACGCCAAGAATCGGATCACCCAAACCAAACATAGAAGTATCCGTACCCAACTCAGAGTTTGTCAACGCAACATAATGGGAACGAACTTTCCAGGACAGCTCTACATTTCGAGTAAGCCCGTATCGAATACCAATGTACTGTGTTGTGTACAACCAGTTCGCACTCTCAAAATCTTGCCGTACGCCTTCACTGTCCCAGTATCCTGTCGCATCTTTGTAAGAGGTACCAGCATTGATTTGAAACCAGCCTTTCCCAAGTACCAAACCTCTCTCCACAGAACGATTTGGAAAAGGATCGCGCATGGTTTTCCCTTCAAAGCCTCCTGCTTCGGCATTCACAGTGAGCAAAGAACTCGCCAACAAAACGGCAATACTTTGCTTCATTATTAGGATACGCTTCATATTACATCCCAGTGGTTGGGCTATTCTGCGAAATATCGAGTGTGGAACCACACTGATGCAAAATCGCTTTGAATAGCAAAAAACAATAAAAACTATCTGCCCACACTTATTGAATTTGCATGGTAAGTGCAACAAATGAGCAATGACAGGCGAAACAAATCAGAATTATTTTTAGTAAGCATACGTTGATAGGACGATATTCAACGTGTATGTGAAACTTTTGTCGCAATGTCGACAGCCAAAAACCTTTCGATTATATGGGGATCATAAATATAATAGGTATCATCATTCATGCAATCCCATGGGCAAAATCAATTTGCGTAGATGTACCAGTTCCCTTGAGGTCAATGTGAAAAAACATTCTGCGAAAGCGTACTTAATGATGTGGCTCAGTAGCATTGGTCTACATGGATGCATCAATACAACCTCTGTAGAGCCTCCTGCTATTGCGGGGCAAGACGTACGGTTTACCATTCTACACACTTCAGATCTCCATTCTAGGTTAATGCCTTATCAATTCGAGCCATCTTTTACAGACCGTTCATTGGGACTCGGTGTTGGGGATCAAGATGATGACGGGTTGGATGATGCTGGACCTTTTGGTGGGATCGCAAAGATTGGCGCGATACTTGAAAGAGAGAGAGCGTCTGCAGGACGAGTCATTCATTTAGACTCCGGAGATTCGTTTCAAGGGGCTATTGTGTTCAATGAATACGCCGGAAAAGCAGAAGTTGAGCTGCTGAGTGAAATCGGACTGGATGCCGCTGTGGTTGCCAATCATGAGTTTGACAATGGCGCCAGAAACCTCGCCGTTCAATATGGTGGATTTGGTGGTTATCGGCTTCTTGCCGCCAATTACGACTTTGAAAATTGGGACCTCCCATGGGCAACCGAACTCGAAAAGATGGTTGAACCCAGCAGCATGTTCGAGCTGGACGGTCTTCGGGTTGGAGTGATCGGACTTGGAAATGTCTCCTCATTGAACTCTATCTATGATGAATCAAACTCTCTTGGCGTTCTGGTCAACGAACCTGGAGAGGTCATCCCTCGAGAAGCAGAAAAGTTGCGGGCACAAGGTGCGGACTTGGTTGTGGTCGTTTCTCATATGGGATTGGACGATGATCAAGAACAAGCACTCGAATTTGCAGACGTCGACATTTACATGGGAGGGCACCACCACGTTGCCATCGATCCACCTTTGGTTATAACCAATGAGGAAACAGGCAAACGAATCCCAGTCGTCCATTCTGGTGCCTTTGCAAAGTTTGTTGGACGACTTGATGTAGTCGTTCGCGACGGAGAAGTCCTGTCTCACAAATACAAACTAATCCCTGTGGACTCGTATACCGTTCCGGCCGAGCAAGAATCCCCGCTCATCAATGATATCTTAGAAGAGTATGCTGAAGAAATCGAGATGAACTACAACACAGACCAAGTGATTGCCCAAGCGAGTGTCAAACTTACTCGGTATGGTTCTACCGGCGGTGATTCAATGCTTGGAAACTTTGCCTCTGACGCAATTAGGTTCTACCCGGGCGTTGAAACTGAAATCGCCCTAACCAATACATTGGGTATACGTGCCGATATCCCGCCTGGTGAAATCACCATTGATGATCTGTTCAATTCCATGCCTTTTGACAATACCATCACTACGATGTTCCTTAGTGGACGTGAGGTGCAAGAGTTGTTGGACTATGTCTCCATGCGCTCTACCGAACGGGGTTGTCAAAGCCAAGCACAGGTTGCTGGAATTGAGTTTACAATGGATTGCAACCCTGAAAACGCCCACGCCAGAGACATCCTCATCAATGGGATCCCACTGGATTTAAACGGTACTTACGAACTTGCAACCAACAACTACATTGCAAACGGTGGTTCAGGGTTTGAGGTGTTGGAACGAAACACCACTCAGTTTGACACCGGTATTTCAATTCGAGATGTTGTCAAAGCGGCATTCATTGAGTATGGCGAACTCCCCCAATCAGAAAGAAACATTTGCGTCGAAGATGGTCGCATCAACCCGGAGTATTGATCATGCCTTCTGTATTATTTGCCTTATTTGGATGCACCAACACCGTTACTTCCACGCTGTCTGACAAAATGTATTTTTTAGAAGTGAGCCTTGTAGACGCAGAAGAGTCTGAGACTCCAATGGCCTTTTCTGCGGAGCCGATAGAGCGTAGCCTGTCGATCAGAACACTTGATGGAAATGGCGACCCGTTCCCCTACAATGGCGACTTAAAAGTCGCCGTGCGTCCAGGTCGTCTAGCGAGCGATCAAGACCCATGGATCAGCGTTGAAAATGGAGAGATTGTGGATGGTGATGAAACGATCCGTTTTCAAGCGGCCTTTGGTCCAACACGTATTTGGCTTTCAGATGAGGGAGACAAGGATCAAACCTCAGAAAGACCCCCCACATTTGCAACGGGTGTCTCAGAAGTCTTAAACTTTGAATTTCCAACCATAGCCGAATTCAATAAAACCACAGACTCCAATGGGGAACCCTACATACAGAACACAACCAACCACTTGGTCTCCGAATTTACTGAGGTCAACTTGGCAAACCGTGATGTTGTTGCCACTGTGGTCTCTCCCAATGGCTTTTGGGTGACAGATGTGGATGATTTCAACAACAGTGAAGATGGTGGGTATGCATCATTGTATGTGTACACCTTTTCTAAACCGACAGGGATTGTTGTTGGGTCTAGAATTACAAAACTCACTGGTGGAAACCAAGAATACCTTGGTTCAACGCAGCTTTCGTTCCCTGAGTATGAGGTGGATGAAAACCTCGCCATCGACCTCGTCCCAGAACCAAAACCCCTAACAGGCGCTCAAGTTTGCAACACCAACAATCGAGACTACGACAATCACAGAATGGAGTCTTTTGAATCTGCACTCGTCACGATAGACTCCGCAACAATTGCCTTTAACGGAGACTCTCAATCCATTGAAGAGTACCTAGAATACGGTCAGTGGCCTGTCAC
>CALDQI010000114.1:0-3499 GCA_937911635.1 uncultured Pseudomonadota bacterium
TGATAATCATTTTATATATTATTGTAATAATTATGTTTATATTAATGACTAGTTTTTTATCTCATATTTTAATATTAATCTCATCGTAAAAAATAAAAATTTATGGAAACAAAAATTTTTTTAATAGTTTTATTTTCAGCTTTTCTGCATGCTATTTGGAACAGTATGGCAAGCAAGTATAAAGATAAAAATGTTTCTATTGGAGCTATCGTCTATGGGCATGTTCCACTTTGTATTGTTGCAATTATATTTTTACCCTCACCAAGTATTGAAAGTTTTCCTTATATTATTTTGAGCGCATTAATCCATCAAGGTTACCAAAATTTTCTTTTAACGGCTTATCAAACTGGAAAATTTACTACTGTTTATCCTGTGGCCCGTGGTTTTGGACCACTAGTTGCCACGGTAATTTCAATTATTTTTTTAGGCGTTTATCTTAAAATGTTTACTATATTATCTATTTTACTGATTTCATTAGGAGTTATGTTGATAGGTCTTTTCAGTAAATCTGTTATTCAAAACAACAAAATACTTTATACCTCATTAGCAACTGGTGTTTTTATTGGAATTTATTCTGTCGTTGATGGACAAGGCGCAAGAATTACAAGTCGAAGTATCAGACGATGAAATCTCACTTCTGCTATTGAGCAACCCAGGTTTCAAAGATGCTGCCGGAGATTTCTCACCTGAACTGTATGAACAGGCCGTCAAGCAAGCCGGATTTGGCTCTAAAGCAAAATATGAGGAAAGTAGACGAAATGATTTGATCTACAGTAAACTGCAACAGCAAGTGGTCTCCGCTGTATACGTCTCGGAAACCGAAGCGAAGGCACAAGCGAAGAAGGGCTTAAGTACAGTCAGTCTTGACTGGATTCGATTGTCTGAGTCGTCTCTTGTAGTCAGTGTCGACGAATCTGAAGTTCAAACGGAACTCGAAGCGAATAAAACGGAGATTGAGGCTCAATACAACGACGATTTACCCTTCAAGTACCAAAAGGGCGAACGAGTCACTTTTCAACGAATTACCCTTCCCTTTACAGCGGAAACCAAAGATGGATCCCAAGCCCAAGCGAAAGACATCGAACAGAAACTGTCTGAAGGCACAGCATTCGAAACACTCTTAGTAGAAAATAATCCAGGTGCGTTCAACAATGGCATCATCACTGATTCAACTCGTGAACAACTAGACCTCCAAATAGCAGAGGCTCTTTTTGGAATGGAGTCAAACGGGATTGGAACGGTTGAAACAGATAACTCCATTCAAATACTCAAACTGATTGAGAAAAAGAATGCCGAAACAATCTCTTTCGAGATAGCCGGACCAGAAATTGCAAAAGCCCGAGTTCAATCTAGTAAACAGAAAGAAGCCCTGTCTACAAAGGCTGATGAAGTCTTGAGTGCTTGGAAAAGTGGCTTTACACCAGAATACTTGGCTCTGTACCCCGTCCAATCAGAATCGAACATCTCTCTTACTGATCCCAAGATCTCTGGACTTGGAAACAACCCGATGCTCTTCGCCGCATTGTCCGACGTCGATTCAATTGGTTGGTTGGAAACACCATTCCCAACATTGGGGGGAGTTGTGTTGGCTCGAGTTACAGACATTCAAACGCCTACACCAGAGCAGTTGACAGAACGAACCAAAATGGAAACGATGCGCATTAAAGTACAACGGCAGCAAAATTTATGGGAAGCATTTGAGAGCAATGCCAGAGCTACAGCAACGGTTGAAGAGCACTGGAAAAATTGGAGCAAATAACCCATTGACACGTCAATGATAATAGTTACAATGAGTACATGTCCTCATTGTCCCTTTCAAATATCAACACCTCAAAGAAGCGCTATAAATCATACCCCCCAATGCGGCAGCGTGGATTGTGGCGACTTGTCGAACCCAGCGAGCCAATGGTTGAACCCATTTCGCCATTGGATGCTGAACCAATATGGTATCAATCTGACGATGGTTACATCGGGTCTGTTTTCCATATCCGCCCCGCTTACTTTGCCAACAAATCCCCTGTCGTCATTTTGTTGGGACCTTTGCTGCATCCACAGATCGTTCTGAGTAAAACTCAGCCTTGGATTCAAACCTTCCTAGAAGAAGGGCATCCTGTTTATGCAATCTCTCATCGCTCGCACAACAATGGAAAATCCAAGACCTTGAGTACACAGTGTGCTTCTTTTCATACGATGGTCGTAGAAGACATTCTTTCTGCTCTTGACGCCATTCATGATCACTCAGGAACTTCAACCCTCCATCTTGTTGGACAAGACCTAGGTGCTTTACAGGCTCTTCATCTGATGGGTTGTATCGATTCAAGTCGTTTTGAATCCATTCATTTGTTAAACCTTCCCTATCGACTCCCCAGTAGTATAAAAGCATTGTTTTTATCTTACATGCACCAGAACACTTCCGTCAGACAGGTGTGGGCCAAGCATCTTCAAACTGGACTCCTACCCGATATTGCCCAACAGTTATCCCTCACAGAACGAAGTGCCCTTCTACTTAGCGATAGCTGGCTCGCAAAAGATTGGATCCGAACGCTTAGACATCATCGAACCATTGAATCCATTGCATTTACTGACAACATCTGTGTTCTAAAAGCACTCCCCGCGACTTTGCCATGTCCAGTTCATCTCTACACAAGTTCGACATCTGAGGTCTTGCTTCACTCACCCTTGTTCGAGATGCAATCGTGGAATGTACAATTCCATTCTTTATCGACAGCGATCTTTCCACTTCTCAGCCTTAACGAACCATTATCAATGGCATAAACGGCTGCACATCTACCGATTTTTAGGTTATATAGAACCATCTAATTGGAGTTGATATGTCTGAAGAAAAGAAGTCCGGACGCAAAGAAACAAAGATTGTTCTTTGGATTTTAGGGTTGGGTGCAATGGTCACTTTGGCACTTGTAGTGGGGGTCATTCTCCTCTTACAAGATGACAATGAAATGCTCAATGAAGACCCCAGATGGCTATATGTAAACCTTAAGTTACCTTTCACAGCCTCCCCACAGCCACTCGGGGTCTTCGATGATCCCAACACCTCTACTCCCCTTACCACAGAAATGGCTGAGCTGATTCGAAAGGCCGGCACTGATGATCAAGTCCTAGGTATCCGAGCAGAACTTGGTGGATTGAATTTGGGGTGGGCGCAAGTTGAAGAGTTGCGTCAAGCCTTTGTAGACTATCGTGAGTCTGGAAAAGAATGTAAGGTTTGGGCTGAAGCATACACAAATAAAGAATATTACCTTGCTTCTGCCTGTAATGAAATCGTTGCACCAGAAGCTGGTGTGTTCATCTTGTCGTGATGTTTTAACAAAAGGGGGGCACATTGCGATGGATATTTACCCAGAATAGGATACACATATGACCACAAGGGACATTCCAAACATTGTTCCGGATACGATCGATTTTTGCTCCATACTCCTCCATATATGTTATTTTCGTCCAAGATGAGTATATTTTTTACACCGTTAATATTGTTTTTTTT
>CALDQI010000115.1:0-4435 GCA_937911635.1 uncultured Pseudomonadota bacterium
CCGCACTGGCGTCTAGTGATTCTTCAATCAAACTCAGATCAGTGCCTGAGTGCATGTGTGTGTGGGTGTGTGGGTTGGTTTTGTTTTCTCCAAGTATCAATTGTCGAGCCTACAACTGCACCAATCTGTGCTGCTTTGAGCGGCATCCATTCATCAGCCTTTTGTTGCCATCCCAATCGTTGTGCCATTTGCCCCATCTTTTCAGAGACCAAAGCACTGTAATGCTCCATTGGTCTAGATTCTGTCCGAGTGGGACCAGACAATAGACCTGGACGAAGGATGACGTGTGGCAGTTTTGACGACGCTAAGGCTTGTTCCACCTTTTGTCGAGCCATTAGGTAGGCACTCCATTTTGCCCACTCGACACCCATCGAGGAGACATAGATGAACAACGGTTTCGAGTCTAGGGGTTCGGTAGCATCAATCAGGGTTTGATTGATTCCGTAGTCGATGTCGTCGTAGGTTTGGTTGAGTGGCTTCATCTTCTTCTTTGTTGTCCCGATGAAGCTGCACACAACTTTTGGTTGTATGTGTTCAATGTGTTCGGAGATATCTTCAATTGCACAGGAAAGAACCTCTACTCCAAGCTCAGAACAGGTCCGTTCTAGAGACTCTCGATTGCTTGAATTGGGACGGACATGTGCAATGACGGTGTAGGAAGCATCTTGGGCTAGAGTTTGGAGGGTTCCTTGCCCACAAAATCCGGTTGAACCAACTATCAGAACGGTTGTCTTTTGCAAAATGTCCCCCTGGAAGAGTGTACGTGGATTGTGCAGAATAATGAAGTCCATGCAGGAACCATGATTATTGAGTTGCTTTGACACTCTGCTTTATCATACAATAGTGTACTGAAACATGTTTTAAAAACACCGGAGTGGAATATGATATGGCTTTTGTTCGCCTGTGAAAGTACATATGGGATTAAAGAGCACAACTCAGCCCCCACCGCCAACATATATTCTCATGAGAATGATATGGAGTTAACGGTTGGTGCAACAGAGGTGTTCCTCGCAAACATTGTTGATCTGAATGACCCTCTGTCGTCATTGTCCATCGAGTGGTTTTATGGGGAGGATGTTGTCTGCCCAGATACATACATTGACGAAAACAACGATACATTTTGTGAACTCACCATCGAAGAGGGCAAAGACTATGTCCGCGTTGTGGTTCGTGACAGTAGCAATTCTGTTGGGGATGACCGAGTGGATTTTGATCTGTTCCAAAATACCTTGCCAACGGCTCCCTTGATTGAAGTCTCGCCTGAGGAACCGACGTCTATCGATGATGTAACCGCCTTGGCCACCGCTACAGATGCCAATGGGGATACCTTATCCTATGTCTTTTCATGGCATTTGGTCGACGATGAAATGAATGTTGTGTCAACCAGCAATCAATTGAGCAGTGAGCATACGGTGAAAGGCGATACGTGGGTTGTAAACGCCTATGCTGAAGATGAATACGGCAGTGGTCCGAGCAGCTCGTTGCAGATTGGTATTCTGAATGGTCCACCGGTGATTGATGGGATTGAAATTGCACCTTCTACTGGTGTGTACAATGACAGTGTTCTAACGTGTACTGCATCGGCCGAAGATCCAGATGCTGAAAGTGAGCAGGTTTTCCTCGAATACAAATGGATGCTCAATGGACAAATCATTGGTTCAGAGCAAGAAGTGACCCTTGATCCCGCTGTCGTTGAGCCTACGGATGAAGTGATATGTGTGGTTACTGCAACGGATACTGAGTTGGCCAGTGCGTCTTCACAAACGAGTGTGACCGTGGAGAATCGTGAACTGATGGTGAATGGGTCTGGATTGACTCCTGCATCCCCAACTGTGAATGATACACTTGAATTCTGGGTGGATGTAACTGATCCAGATCTGCAAGAACCTTCGATAGCCTACTCATGGACCGTCAATGGTCAGGCTGTCACGGGCAACACAATGAACCTAAGTAGTCAGTTTGTGAAGTTGGATACGGTAGAAGTTGTTGCGACCATTACAGATGGTGTAGACACTCAACAGGCTTCAGGTTCAACCGTTATTGTGAACTCTACTCCGACGACACCTACTGTGGTTGTCAGCCCGTCTACTCCTATGGAGGGGGATGATCTGTATTGTGACCTGGATGTTCCTTCGACCGATGCCGATGGGGATACCATCAATTATTTGGTGTCGTGGACCAAAAATGGTTCTACATATTCTGGTCCAACGTCGACTACGAATTTACCTGATGATACAGTTCCTGGCAGCCAAGTGGCGTTGAATGACAACTGGTCGTGTGAGATTTATGCCGATGATGGGGTGGATTCCGTTAACTCAGGACCCCAGAGTTTTACCACGGTCAACGGATGGTGCACCTATACAGTCCCTCAAACCTGCTACAACACCGTGTCGACGACAAACTATGGACGGCACTCCAGCTGCGGGGTGAACGGTAGTTGCGTATGGTGTTGCAATCAAGACTACATTGACCCAGATTGTGAAGGATGGTGCAATACGGCGATTCCAGGTGATGCACCTTGTCCAAATTGGCATGCAGAGTACTACAACGAGTGTACGTACACGGAAACCAGTCAAGTATCGTACGACTGTAGCTACACCACTACCGATTTGTGTAATTAAACGTGTCTTGTGTAGACATATTGAGTCTTCGATTTGGTTTAGATGATGCATGACTTATTATCCAATCATCGCTTTTACACAGAAATTATAGTACGATATACAATGGGACAGGACTCGGTGGATTGATGTTCACTCTATGTAGTCCTGTTGAATGATGAACGATAAACAAAGGGAAACAAATGTTACTTTGGCTACTTGCATGTACTGGCGACAAAACAACTGAACCCACACCACAAAGTTTATCGGAACCATTGTCAGAGACTGAGGTGAGGGCTGGTGAAGTGTGGTCTGCAGATGCGTTGTTTGGCGGTACCTCAGCAGAAGGTGCAATAGGCGATTTCAAGCTGTACAACAATAAGGTTCAATTTATTATCCAGAGCAATCGCCCTTCCAATTACTACGTCTCACAAGGCGGTGGAGTGCTCGACGCAGATATTATTAGACCAGAAGGCGCGCAGGGACGCGATGTTATCGATGAACATACCCCAATGGCTGGCTTTGGGCTCATTTTGGATCCGGATAGCGTAGAGGTGCTGACAGATGGTTCTGATGGTACTGCCACTGTAAGAGTTCTCGGTAGTGGAACTGGATTTGAACTGCTGGAAGGGGCCGTGGAAAATACAGCCTTGATTCCAGATAAAAATGTCGATTTTCAAGTCGACTACACACTCGTTCCAGACAGTTTTATGCTGCAAGTGACCACGACTGTCTCATGGAATGACGAACCGATGTCTTTTCAACCCGCCAACGTTGTGTTGGTGGGCCGTGAAGTGCTCGACATGTGGAATCCTGGAGAAGGGTATTTTGGAGACAGTACTACCGAGTGGTATGGGGCAATCGGTAAGCGGAATGAAGTCGCGTTTGGTCTATTTCCAGAGGGTGACAATTTTACCCCCAGTGTCATTCAGCCGTTGCTCGATGATGCCACACCTGCTGTGAGTGGCTTTGAGGCTATGGTTGAAGTATCTACAGGGACAGAGGTCCAGTATACACAGTACATTGGTGTGGGAGGTGATTTCTCTGACCTGACGGATGAATGGTACACCATTAAAGGGGTCTCGACTCAAGTAGTAGAGGGGGCTGTGACGGATGGTTCTGTACCAGTGAAAGGTGCGCGTGTGCACATCATGAATGGTGAGTCGGTTGTGACGCTTGCGGTGACAGATGAGAATGGTGAGTGGTCGGCTTCGGTTCCAGAAGAACTTGAAGTGGACTATAGAGTGACAGGTCGTGGACATGCGGAGCTTTTTGATGTACCAGACGATTCAGCTTGGTTTAGCCTGTATGCCGAAGAATCGGTCATGCTACATACTCTAGGCTCTTTTGATGCCGCTGGAGAAGATGCTCGTCATGCAGAGGGGTATGGTATTGCCGAGCTGAATGCAGATACCCTGAACCCACCTGGGTATGTTGAGGTGACTATATCAGATGGTGGTCCAGGTGTTGTCCTGATTGATTTTTCCGGTGAAACTCCCGAGACACCTTTCTCACAGGTGTCCGGGAGACCGGATGGTCACGCGGCGATGGGGTATGTAAGAGATGGAGGCATGACATTGCCAGTTGAGCCGGGTGAGTATTTGATAACCGTTCACCGAGGGACCACTTGTGAGTATGCACAGGCAACCATTACAGTGGGCAGTGGTGAAACGCAGCAAGTGACGGCCGATATAGACTGCATACAGCTTCCCGACGGTATTGTCTCGACAGACCCCCACAGTCATTCTTCTCCATCTGGTGATGGTCGGGTTGGGACAGTAGAACGCTTGTTGACTCATGCCGCACATGGTGTCGATATCCACATCAGTACAGAGCAT
>CALDQI010000116.1:0-15050 GCA_937911635.1 uncultured Pseudomonadota bacterium
AAAATCATTTACATACCATCGTCAAACCCTTGAGAATCCCGATCAGAGAATTGAACTCTATACGACTCCAGGATCGAGTGATTGGCACAAGTGTGTTGAAGGTGAACCCATCCCTTCAACGGCAACCAACATCGACATGACAGACATTTATGAGCCCAAAAATGAACTCAAACAGCTTCTTGCCAAAAGGTCTGTCAATGCATTGAGAATCGATTTTCACCATAGCGACTTGACTGACAAACTGTCAGAGTGGGAAGAATTGACCTATTACTACAATCCAACGGTTAGTGAGATTAACGACTTCCCCTCTTCGGTGTGGAGCCTCAGTCTTACACATGAGCAAATCGAAATTCTAGGGGAAGACCCAAATCGATTCGAGATTCTAACCAACATCTACATCGAGCCTCAATATAGCAACAAACGAACAATTGATTTGACACCCTTAACCGCCTTTGAACTGGAAAACTTAGATGTGTCGGACCATCGATTGAGTTTCGTCAATGATGTTTTACCCGAAGGGCTAACGGCTATCTATTTATCAAAAGAGATGTTTCTCAAGTTCCAAAACAAACTGCCTAAGAGTTTGAAGTATCTTTCGCTACGGGGATATCAACTCACTGAGATACCCGAATGTATATTCAATCTCCCCAACCTGATCGGTCTGGATCTAAGTGGAAACAATCTGAAGGCTCTTCCAGATAAGTTGTTCTCACTGACACAATTGCAACGACTTGATCTGTCCGGAAATGATCTGGATAACCCTTCACAGGTTGAACGGCTCGCTAACCTTATTCTGTTGGAACATCTCTCATTGAACTTGATAGGGTTGAGAAGCCTTCCCGATCTGTCATCGCTCAAAAAATTGGACTACTTCTCAGCATTTGGCAATCATTTGACGCACGTCTCCGACAGTCGTTTGCATAGGGATCTCGAATACTGTTACGTCGATTTGGCTCACAATGACATCGAAGATATATCAGGAACCTTCGCTGGCGTATGTACTATCGATCTCAGTTTTAATCATCTTGCAGACGCGTCTAGAATTAAAGGTCCTGAAATCTATTTGCAACACAATCCACCTATGAACAAATTACCAACTTGTGAGAGTTGGTTGTGGCTAGATCGAGATCAAGTGATCACTTTATCTTCTCAATTCGCGACAATACATATGCAAACACTCAATCTATCTGGTGCCGGTCGCTATGAAATCTATGAAGAAACCATTGCACGGATTCAAAACAGTGGAACATTCACTGATCTTTCGGAAAAAGATCTACCCTCTTTGGCACACTGCAAACAGTTGGATGAACTCTTCCTGACAAACAATGCCTTTACGCAAATCCCCACCTTGCCTTCGTCAGTATCTTGGGTAAGCATGGAACACAATCGGTTGGGTAATGAGAAAGGTGTGATCAAACTACATTCAGAAGCCCCACTTGTAAATCTATGGATGCTAAATCTAGCACACAATCCTGCGCTCAAAGATATCCAAACCACCTACCCTTTAAACGCATTAAGTGTGTTTGACATCAGCAACTGTTCTTTTGACGACATCCCAGACATTTTAGGAGAGACAGAGGAATTGAAATTGGTTTCAATCGATGGCAACCCGTTCAAAAGCCTGTCCAACATTGAAAAACTGCCTCGCTCGCTCATTGAAAAACTTCGAGTGAACCTCTTCGAGAGACTGTTTCCCGAGCAATATGAAGTCAATTACGAAGGGGCAAATCCAAATCACCATTGCCTGATCACCGAACGAGATGACCTTCCTTTTGAGGTTCGTGAGCACTACGTACTCAATGAACTAAATGGAAGCCCTGGTCACTCACGAGAACTGGCAACCTTTGAATTCTTGGGAGTGCTGTATAAAGTGACCAAATACATCCATTACCAATGGGAGGAACAGTACAGTGTTGAGCATACAATAGAACCAATCGATGCTTTTACAGTGGATCAAGTTAAAAACTGGTTCTGCAGACATTATGAAGAAATGGTCAACGATGATCTCGTCTCATATTTCAATCCACTGACATTGGTACGGCATTTAAAACAACTCGTTCCAACTCCTTCACAAGAATATTATTTCGACGATGTCGATACGGCAGACATTTGCAACAACATTGAAAGTCTCAAAGGACAGTTTGTCGCATGGAGTGCAAACGTTTCCAGTGATTTTCATCTCAAACGAGACAACAAGCACTTCCTAAATGAAACGGTTTGTACCAATGCCAACCTAAATAATATGGCCCTGCAGAACATTCAATTTTCAGGAGTCAACTTCTGCGGCGCCTCCTTACAAAACACAGATTTTACAGACAGTATGCTCCATGCCTGTAATCTTTGTGGGGCAGATCTTACAGAAAGCAATCTTAGAATTGATCAACTTGGGGACAGCAAAATCGATGGCTACTGGGCGTCTTCACGACGCAACTTCTCTCTATATGACAAACACACAACGTGGCCCGCGGAATTTGATCCAACAGAATCTCCAAATCTCGTGGAGATCAACATGCCATTCTATCGAGTTGTAAGAGCACGATACATGAGCAACCTTCGTAAAGGGTCATGGAAATGGACCTTAAGCGATTTTGATGCAGTATTGAAACCATTTGGCATCCGTTTGAACCACAACGATAAAACCACCATCCCGAAGCCCTTCATGGCTTCATTTGAAGAAATTATGGGACATTTCGTTTCACCGACCCCTGCTCTAAAGTCACTGTTTTCAACTGGGGAGTGTGATCATATCGAGAATCCAACATTTGATTTAAAACCCATCCGTGAACGATTTGAGGATGAAGAAATGGATCAGGAATATCACGGGTTTTGGCGCAACGAACGCTCTACTGAGCATATGTTGTGGATGTTTCAAGATGGTGTCCTAATTGAAAACAGCTTCCATGCAGATGATTGGGATGCAGCAGAACCCAACACATCCACTGTGGATCTCTTGGAGTTTAAAGAAGAACAAACTTGGGTGGTACTAACCAATCATCTTTCTCACTGGAACTACGCCGATGAAAACTTTGATCTGATTGGTACCTTTGAATACACCTTCTTTGACAACAAAGAGGATGCCTATGCAGAATGGTTGAGAATAGATCAAGACCATTTGCTGGCTCAAAAGAAGCACAACATCTCTCTTTTGCAAAAGTGGTCCAATTTGCTATCTGCAGACGATTGGAACAGATACTTCCGAACTGTCTTTGGAATCAATTCACCAATGTGGTTGAAATTGTTTCAAGAACCCGAACGATTTGAAGCACTGTGTACAGACTTCGGAACATATTGTGATGAGGTCATCGCACAGTGGAAAGAATCTGAGAGTGCAGAGTGATTTCAAGTCTCGTCTATGATGTCCACAATCGTACAACTTTACCGAACTCTATTCAGTGTACAACGGCAATGTTTCCTGGAGTTCCCTTCTCTGACGCCATCGATAGAATTGCGTCTAAGATTGAAGAACGACCAGAATTGTCGATGGATTGGATTCAATTGTGCCCGCAGTCTTATGGCGTGGTAGATGAAGGACTCATCACAGACCTCAAACGCCAATATCCAAGCACCAAGTTTCAATTGCATTCCAATGTCCGACTGGAATGCGGGAAATCACCGGTGCACGGATCTTCACACGGAGAGTGGGTCAATGAATACCTCGAAACTTTTGAGCGTCTGACTCTTCTGAGTGGGTGCGGGATTTACTCGTTGCACAGTGGGTATGCAGACGAGATGTCCTTACAAGAGATGTTTGAGAATGTGCGTCAGTGGAATAAACAATACGACATCATCATTGCGGTTGAAGGTCTTTATCCAGAACGACGAAGACAGGCCCTCATTAGTACGTGGGCAGAATACGAAGCACTTCTACATGCAGATATCCCCTATGCCATCGATTTATCACATCTACACATCGTAGCCACCACGGAGCGCAAACGTCCTCTACAACTCGTGCGAGACTTGTTACGCTCTCAACACTGCCGAGAGATTCACCTATCTGCCAACAATGGACGAGTCGATGCCCATAGACCTTGGTCTGAGAGCAACAGCGAATGGTGGTGGGGGGTTATCGATGCCCGCCATGATGAGTGCGTCGTCTTTTGTGAGGAGAACCTCCAGACGCGACGCAACCATCTAGGTAGACATATCTGAGTCGACAACCGATGAATGTGAAAACATCCCGCCTTTCCAAGAACGAACATCGCCGTCTTGATTGGAACAAGACACTTCCGTCTTCCACCACTTCGAAGATAGGACATACCCTTCATCCAAAGACTGTTGAATCGCTTCGGAAAACTCCTGCCACAGTACAATCTGCCACATTCGAATGTATACAGCCCAACTCACGCCCAACAGACACAAGATCATCAGTCCTGTGAGTACACTGTGTACGATCGATTCATCGAGCCAATGAATCACTCCGACAAGTCAATCACTTGCCCCTCCCGAGCCACTCTCACTTTTGTGAAGCGCTCTCCATCTTGTGATGCCCAATAATCTGCCAATTTGTCCATCGTCTCGTCATTTGCCGTTGGAGAATGGTGGAAGAGCATCAGCTTTTTAACTCCAGCCATATTGGCTAGTTTGACCGCATATTCTGGATAAGCGTGACCCCACGTGATCTTTTGAAGATACTCGTTGTATTCAAACATTGTATCCATGATCACCAAGTCTGCGTCCTTCATGATACTGAGCAACCTGCGCTCTGCTCGAAGTGGTTCTTTATCTCCGCTGAGACCTTCAGTCGGCTTACTCAGTGGTGCTGTGTCGGTCAGATAGGCCACTGCAAAACCATCTGCCTCTACGCGATACCCACAAGATCCCCCTGGATGATTGAGGCTAACTGTTTTGATGGTGTATGGATCCCGATGCAGATTCTGACCCACTCGAACCCCGTGGAATCGAACCTCTGCAGCCAAATCTCGGATCCGAACTGGATGATAGAGACCATTCAAATAGCGACTTAGCTTGTTTTGAGCATCCACAGCACTGTATGCTGGAACGTTTACGCGAACAGTGTTTCCTGGAATGTAAAGAGGGGCAAAGAATGGAAATCCAAAGAGGTGATCCATGTGAAAATGCGTAAAGAGAACTTCCACATTGTTGTGTCCTTGTTGCAGTACATCTACACCAGCCGGTCTAGCACCCGTTCCGCAGTCTAAGATCAGCGGCGTCCCTTCCTTTGACTGAATTCGAATGCAAGACGAATTGCCACCATACTTGGTGATGTCTGCACCAGATATGGGAATCGACCCTCGAACACCGTAGAACTGAACTTGCATGTACACTCTCCCCAACAAATTGTTGGGATACTATTTGACTACTCTATTTATTATAACCGACTCCCTTGACATGTCACAATATGAGAAGTCGTCAAAAATCGTCACAACTTAAAAATAGTACCGAAATCCCAGCTGTCCGTCGACACCCCATGAAAATGAAATGGACGAACCCAACACATAAACTGTTGGAGCAGTTTCTACGTACACCTCGACAGGTAAACCATCAGTGGTCAACAAAATCCCCATCACTCCCCGTAGACCAATATACGTATTGGTCTGCTGAGCCACCTGACTAGACGCTGCAACCCCTCCTCCCAAATAAACGGGAAGAGAATAACCATCGATCGGATCATTTAAACTGGGTAGGTGGTATACCACATCTAGACTCAAACCCACATCTCCAATCTGACCCAAATCTCCACCAAAGGAAAACTGCGTTGCCAAATCGTTGGCGAGATAAATCTTGCCAGTGATGCCAGATGGTGCACCAATGCAGGCACCAAAGCCAATCGACCCAGCAGAATTGGGATTTGCAGAAGCGAACTGAAGACCTAACAACAATAAAGGAATCATACCCATACTTTATCCAATTGTGAATCGGAATCCCAATTTTCGATGGATGTCTCCATCTCCAATCAGTATCAAAGGTCTTCGTGGACCCATTTACGCATCTCTTGCAGCGTTGTGTGGTACCAATCATCTGAGGCTCTCTCGGCAACAAAAGATCGAAACAACTCTTGTAAAATCCGAACAATGTCCTCATACTCTTGCATACGGAGAAGGAGAAATGCTTCCTTGGTATCTCCATCTTCAATGACAATTGTCGGCTCATCAGCGTCTTCGTTCACCTGCTTCAAAGAAGAGATGTCGCACAGGTCTCCTTTTAAAGTGAGCATGTAACTATTTCCGGGCAAACGCAACAGCAACTTCACCTCACTGATGACCTTGCCACTGATGAGTGCCGCTTTGGTCTCGGCAGACCCAGCTGCTTCCGATCCAGTAATGACCGTCCGAGCCTTGTCTTCACCATCGCCAGTAAAACTCAGTCTATCTTGAAGACATATCTCAACAGGACCAATACCTTCTACATCAAAATGCTTGTCCTCCACTTCTGATTGATAGAGCAACCAAGCGTAGAACTCAGGGGCAATGTGTGGATAAATTTCATCTCGCAAATCCGTTTCGGGCATGACGCTTCTCCTAAATTTCGATTGAACTGGGGCTAGATCTATACTTTAAGTGCATGGGCTTTGAATCCAGAGACCCCGCACTTGGTCATCGTTTCTAAACTTGGATCATCAACATTCAGGAACATCAGTGGGGTTTGAACCCGCAATCCAAGTCCAAAGGTTGCAAAAAAGTGATCACAAAACTTTTCATTGAATGCATCTGATAGATTCAGCAAGATCAGGTACTGCTGTTCGATGTTCCAGCAAAACTCCACCACTTTGATCTTGGGAAGGGTTTTGGCGTAGAGTTCAGCGCTGAGCACATCTCGAATATCGTCTTTGTCTCTTTTTGGAATGCGATCTTTGTGGTTTGTAGTCAGCCACTCTTGCACACGCATTTCGAATAGAGCGCGAAATAGATTGCTGGGCAACGCTTTCTTATCCACTCGAAACTGTCCAAAAATATAGGGATCTAAATACCATTTGTCCATTCGAGAGAAATCCGCATCAAGTAGCGAGTCGGCTGTCACCCACCCAATTTGTTCTTCTGTGCGTTGATTGTTTTCTGCATTCTCAAAAGCGTGCATCTGAAACTGGTTCTGGATTTGAGTCAACCAATCGGATTCTGATTGGTCTGGTTTGCCGTCAATGCTGTATCGACGCATGGTGCGGGCACCTTTGATCAACTTCATGAATTCTCCATTCAATTGGGGCGATATTTTCTCAATGTTTCTGCCTAGAGTGGATAATACAGACAGGTCCTTCCGTCCATAGGAAAGATGGAAAATCCCAAATATTGACCGTTACAAAGACAGGGTCACAAAAGCGTTGTTGCAAAAATGAGCCAGAATGGGAAATACTACCCAGCCCGTATGCCTAGCCCACCAGCCAAGTACAATGCCGAATAAGATAAGCGGAGGTACTGCAGACCAAGTTTCAAAGTGCATCAACCCAAATAGGATCCCCGTCATCACAATCCCTTTCCACTCGCCGATCTTATCAATCATCCAAGGCAGCAAGGTACCTCTGAACAGAAGCTCTTCTGAAATGGGAGCCAGTCCAATCACCAAGACCATCGTGCAAAATTTCTCAATGGGGGTCCCATCGGACATGAGCTCTACAAGTCCCTGCTGTTGAACTTCCCCCCCCATCGACTCAAATAATTCAAGTAATAAGCCTGAACCGATCAACGAACTGACTCCAATCAACATGCTCATCCCCGTCCATTTGTAGAGATTTTTCGGAGATGGCAATGGATTGGGGGTGCTTCCGACACCTGCTGACAGCAAATAGGTCAGTGCCAGCAGCTGATTGGTACAAGAGGTCAACACCAGTGTAAAATCAGACTGGTCAAGAATCAAATACACTCCTGTTCCGCCAAACAAAAACCAGAATGCTGCAATCCAAAATCGCAACCCATCATCCAAATGTCTAGAACGCCAACCAAACCACATCGCACAAAGCAACATGACTACGGTATACAAAATGGCCAAAGGCACAGTATTCGTCTCATCTTTTGGGGTTCATACGTATATTTCTATTCTTCAGACAACGCCAAACGACACTGATGAAGTCCCTGACCAAAAATGTTGGTGTCGTAGCAAAATACTTTAGACGGACAGGATTCTGGAATCTTTTCACGCCCACCACCAAAGATCAGCACAACAGGGTAGTTCCTCATATCAGTGTTGTAAGACCATTGACCTTCTCGAGCATCGACCTGCACTTCAATAGTGGTGGTCGACAGATGATGCCGGACGAAATTCACAAAAACTTTTGAGACTCCCAAAACTAGTACTCGACTCCAACCTTGTAGCAAGAACTCTGTAACAACCTCTCGCATCTCAGCGGACAAATCAACTCCTCCACTCAGTTCGCATTTATCATTGTCTACGGGAATACATACACCTGGGATTGAAGAGGTGTCTCGAATACCCTCAGAAATCAAGTGAACTTTATCCGTCAAAAAGGACCGCGTGGATTCCTTTTGTACCAGCGCATCTTTCCAAAGAGCCCAGCTGTATTGTGAGTTCCCGACAGCCTGAAAAAATCCAATATACTCTCCATGGGTTCTCAAACCACGCTCATTGAGTAAGGTCGTCAGCAATATCGAATCCGAGCCTTCCATATGGGTCTGCTTTTGCTTTTCAATCGCATCTGACAGACGCTCCACCTCATCTTTTGTGACCCTGAGCTCTTCCTGTTCCGCGGCAGACTGTTGCTTGACCTGAAGAAGTTCAGCCTTCAATCTCTCAATTTCCTCTTTGAGTGGGGCTGACTTGGATTGAAGTTCGAGACGTTCTGTTCCAAACTTGGCTTCCAATTCTTCGCGTTCTTTTACCCAAGTCACTCGAGCCGCCTGATGATCTTCTTTAAGGCTTTCCAGCTCTGCTTGCACACGTTTAAAGTCTTCTTCTTGCTGGAGCCACTGCTCCAAATCTTGACTGTCCACCTCCGGTTCCAAAGTCTCTTCTGGTTGAACTTCAGGTTCTTTTTGCTTTGGTGGTGGAACATTGGATTTTTTGAGGGATTCTTTGGGCTTAGACGGTTTTACTTTGGGCGCAGAGGACTCTACGCCAAACATATCGTCAAAATCAAGTCCCAAGGCGTCTAATTGACGAACTTTATTATTTTTGCGTCCCATGTCTTCTCCAATTGGCGATGCTCATACTCAAATTTCGTAGCCCATACAGCATCAAAAATCAACGTTTTATCCAGTTGCTCATTGCTGAATGTATATAGATTCAAATCGGAATATTTTTCACAACCAACTCATGTGGATAGACGATGGGATTGACTCGGACACTGGTAATCAAGGCGTCATACGGAGCCTCGATGACCTCTAAAATCTCCCCACCCACAACATGTTGAATGGTTCCGAGCAGGGTTCCTGCAGCAACCTTCTGTCCGACTTCCACACGCGGCAAGAAAAATCCTCCGTGCTGAGTGCGAACTTCTGACATTTTCCCTTCAAACTCAATTGTATCTGCAGGTGGTAGCAATACATCTTTGACTATCCCTACCGCACTCAACCAGTATCTGAGAACGCGTTGCATAGAATCGATGGTTGCCGAGTGCACTGTATTCCCACTACCACCAGTACAGTACAGCACTTTTTGACCGCGCTGGCGGCATTGACCCAATAGACTGACCTTACCATCGATCTCGGATTGTATCCAAACAAGGGGGGCGCCCAACCCAGAACATACGTCACGCTCAGACTCCAAGCACCTAAGCTGAACCAAATCACACACGTGCTCAGCCCCAGTGTGCACACTGACAACCCAATCGCACGGTTTTAAGGCTTCAAATACTGCGCTGGCTATTCGCTCAGAAGCAGAGCCATTCTGATTGCCGGGAAACCATCGATTGATATCTCGATGGTCAAGAGGGTTGTTTTTACTGGTTTCATCCAGTCCCATACGGTTGATCACAGGGAAAATGTCAATACAGCCTTCGATGGTTGCCGAGGTCAGTTGTGACACCAATTGATTGACCGCGCAAACTCCGCCCACTTCATTTCCGTGCAAGCCAGCCACGATTGCCACATGTTTACCAGAACTGGGGTCACCGAAACGAAGTCTATGAATCTCTACAGAGTCTCGAAACGGAGCCTCCAATGACAAAATGACTTCAGATTTGAGGGTCACACAGCCTCCAACGCTTGAAGCCGAACTACCATATCACCTGGCGACACCACCGGTTGATTTCGCAAAGCAATGATTCTTCCCGTTCGACTAGAGGTGATCTTTTCTACCACAGCTGAGGTCCTTGGATCAAGGACCATACCAAGTAAGTCACCTGATTCCACCGTGGCATTTAACCGAGTGGAGGGTAAGAATAACCCTGCGGTATTGACCCGAGTTCGGATCACAGCATCATCCCGAACCAAAACAGGATCCTCCATCGCCATCCATGGAAATGGTAACAGCGTCTCAGGTAAAACAGTGGTACGAGTCAAGAGATATAAACATCCATCTGAAAATATGTCTCCCACATCTTCAGTGAGACGATTGCCTTGACCGCCTTCTAGAACAATGACGTTCTCAAATTGCTTACCCAAAGTTTTGTCCGCTATAGAGCTCGATCGACGTGTCCATACAATAGGAGTATTGCACTGACGTGCGATGTCCAATAGTGTCACACCCTCTAGAATTTCATTGTCGACTTGCGTCTCTCTAATCATCGCTTGGGGAATCTCTACAAATCCCAATCGAGCCCCACGGATCTCAACAACCAAATCCGCATGTTTCAAGTCTTCGGTGAGACGATGGGCCAATCTCGCGGGAGGATGACCATCTGCTTTGCCGGGAAATTGACGGTTTTGATCAATGTCAAACCCAGGCCAAAGTCGACGACCTTGTTCCGCTGCAAGTGGATTGATGCATGGATAAACATCTACGTAGCCTTTGAGATCGGGCTCTAAGGTGCGTAAGGCTTGCATCAGCCGAAAAGCCACTCGTATACCTTCAGGAGCATCTCCCCGTACACCAGCAACAAAAGCGACCGTCGGTCCCTCACCCGTTCCGAATCGATAGCGCTGTACAGACAATGTCGCACCAGAAGGTGTCTGCAGCTCAAAAATATTCATAGTCTCCATTTACTCTCCGAGATCATCCATCAAGTACTGTTGCGAACCAAAAGGCGGCTCGGAGTCTTCAACCTTCTGATAGGTACCGTCTCCAAGCAACCGCCACGACTGTTGATTGTCTTTCCAAAAGACAGACTCCATCTCAAACAAAATGCGTTTGCGGAGTTTGTTGCTCAAAATGGGGCAGCAGACTTCGACACGCTTGTGAAGATTTCGCTCCATCCAGTCACTGGAAGCAATGTAAACCTCACCACTCGAAAAGGCATAGGCACGATGATGTTCAAGCATTCGGCCTAAAATAGATCGGACCTCAATATTTTCTGACAAGCCTAGCACACCTGGTCTCAGACAGCAAATTCCACGAACAAGCAACCGAATCTTCACACCGGCTTGAGAGGCTGCGTACAGATCTCGAATGATGATTTCATCGCTGAGAGAGTTCATCTTTGCGATGATCCAAGCGGGCTCACCCTTCTTAGCCCTCGCTGTTTCTTTGGCTATCCATTTCCGCAAGGAGGGAAATAGTGTAAATGGAGACTGATAAAGGCGCTTGAGCTGAGATACCTTCCCTAGCCCCGTCAGCTGCATGAACACCTTGTGAACGTCTTCAGTGATTTCTGGATGAGAGGTCAACAGCGAATAGTCAGTGTACAGTCTGGCGTTGTTGACATGGTAATTACCGGTACCAATGTGAGCATAACGTTTCAGCCCACCCTCTTCTCTACGAACTAGGAGCATCAATTTGGCGTGGCACTTATATCCAACGATCCCATACACCACTTTTACTCCAGCCTGAATGAGACGCTGAGCAAAGTGAATGTTGTCGGCTTCATCAAATCGGGCTCGCAGTTCGACAACTGCCGTCACATCCTTATTGTGGCGTGCCGCCTCTACCAGAGCATCAATGAGCGAGGACTTCGCCCCCACTCTATACAAGGTCATTTTAATAGCGAGAACATTGGGGTCTTCGACAGCTCTCCAAGCCATTTCCACAACCGGATCAAAAGAACGATAGGGATGGTGAAGGAGAAAATCTTCTTTACTAATGAGAGACAATACATCTCGCTGTCCATTTAGTTTCTCTGGAACCCCTGGGGAGAACGGAGCAAAT
This sequence comes from uncultured Pseudomonadota bacterium, assembly GCA_937911635.1. Classification (GTDB taxonomy): domain Bacteria; phylum Myxococcota_A; class UBA796; order UBA796; family UBA796; genus CAJWHX01. The sequence continues at coordinate 12,151 of CALDQI010000116.1, forward strand.
TTCAAATCTGGTCGATCCACTAAATTAACCCAAGAGCCAAGACGATGGGTGTTGACCAAACCGTCGACTCGAAAGACTTCTTCGTCCCCCAAATCATACTGCTCCACCAAAAATTGTTGCAATTCTGCCGGGCAATTGTTCGATACTTCCAAACGAACACTCTCCCCAAAATTCCGACCGTGCAGTTGCCCTTTCAAAGCTTTCAAGAGATCTTCCACCTCTTCTTCGTCAACAAACATATCCGCATTGCGAGTCACTCGAAATTGATAACAGCCTTTGACCTTCATACCGGGGAACAGCTCATTTGAGTGAGCATGAATTACGGAGGAAAGAAGGACAAAATGTAAATTTCCAGAGTCGTCTAAGTCCGGCAGCTTGATAATGCGCGGCAAACAGCGAGGAACTGGTAAAATGGCCATCGTAGACTCACGTCCAAATGCATCCTTACCTTTGAGAGACAAAATAAAGTTGAGCGATTTGTTTTCTACATTGGGTATTGGGTGTGCTGGATCGAGTCCCAGTGGTGTCAGCACTGGAAAGACTTGCTTCTCAAAGTACTCTTTCAACCACACTTGTTGCCTTTTATTCCATTCTGAGCGACGCCATAGATAGACACCTCGCTCTCGAAGAGCCGGAAATATCAAATCGTTGAGCACTTGATACTGTTCTTGTACAAGTTCAGCACTGTCTTTTCGGATGGCAGAAAGTAGTTCTCTAGGTGTGATGCCATCCGACTTTTTCATCGAAAGATCAGCTGCAAGACGGCGTTTAACCCCTGCCACACGGACCTCAAAGAACTCGTCTAGATTGCTAGATACGATCGAGATGTATCGCAAACGCTCCAAGAGTGGAATCGACCCCATCTTTGCCAGTTCAAGTACACGTTTATTAAAAGCAATGGTCGAGAGTTCACGATTGATCAAAGTCTGATTGGGTTCAGTCTCATTCAAACCTTTAGCGTTCATTTCGATACTCCAGTTGATGCCTCTACTCTCTATAGTCATAACCGATTCGTGACCCGTTCATAGAGACTCAACAGCTCTTCCAACAAAAGCCTACCAGACATCTCGGTTGAGTGACGAAAGAAAAGAGACGGCTCAATCATTTCCACTTCATTGATGACAAACTGACCGTCGCTTATTTTCAAAAAGTCCATACGAGTCACGAGAACCTCTGAAAATCGGTCTTGCAGATACTGAAGCGTCATTTCTGCGACCTGCATCATCTCTGGGTATTCAGTCGATTCAATAGAATGATCTGAAGCACCATAATCATCTTGCACACGATAATCTCCCTGTACGGGTATCTTCTGTACACAGTGGGACAATCTCTGTCCAAAGTAGATGACGGAGTATTCTCCAACTGTCTCCACTGTTTCCAAATAGGGTTGGAACATCATTCTTTCGCCTTTGGCTATGAGTTCGTTTAGCCACTCTTGTACATTGCCAACTTCATCGATCGTAAATCGCTTGGTGTCCACAGCACAGGCTCCGATCACAGGCTTCAGGAACCCTCGTGTCCACCCCCGCTCGGTCATTACATTTTTCAAATCTATATCACCATCTATCCAAACAGTTGGCGCAATTAAAATCCCATATTCTTCTAGATCCTGTAGGTAGGTCTTCTCAAGATTCCACTCCACAATATCTATTGGATTGAACAAACGTGTCTGAGAGGCAATCTCTTTTAGTCGATCCAAAAACTCTTCTCGGCGATCCACGTAATCCCATGTTGTACGAATCAACGCTGCATCAAAGATAGACCAATCAATATCAGAATCCCAAGCCACTACAGACCATTCAATCCCCGAACGATCAAGCGCCTCATGAAAGAACCGATCGTCCTCTTCCCATGTTGGAAGATTTGTACATGTCAGAAGTGCCAGTTTCATAGAGCATCAATCCCGTTTTGAATGTTGACAATAGAGCCTTCTTACCTTACAGAATTCCATCACAAATGTACACGATGAAATACTGTGGTGTACACCCTGTAACAATCCCGTTTTGGAGTGGGTATGAACAAAGTATATGCAAGTGCTGCGCAAGCCATTTTTGACATGACCGATGACGTCACCTTGATGAGTGGTGGCTTTGGTCTGTGTGGAAACCCTGAAGATCTCATTCGTGCCCTCAATGTAAAAGGATGCACTGGTCTAACTGTTATATCGAACAACTGCGGTGTTGATGACAAAGGATTGGGCATCTTGCTTGCCGATACCCAAATCAAAAAAATGATTTCCAGTTACGTGGGTGAAAACCAAAATTTTGCCAATCAGTTCTTGTCTGGAGAGTTGGAAGTGGATTTGGTACCACAAGGTACACTCGCCGAGCGAATCCGTGCTGGTGGCGCTGGAATACCCGCATTTTACACACCTACTGGAGTAGGCACCTTGGTTGCAGAAGGAAAAGAAGAGCGAATATTCAACGGTAAAAAGTACATCATGGAAGAGGCTCTCACCGCTGACTTTGCCTTTGTGAAAGCGTGGAAAGGAGACACACATGGAAACCTCATTTTCCGCTCTACAGCCCGAAACTTCAACCCGATGATGGCTACCGCCGGTAAAATAACCATCGCAGAAGTCGAAGAGTTGGTTCCTGCAGGAGAATTGGATGCCAATGAAATCCATACACCAGGCATTTTCGTTCAGCGTGTCGTTAAAGCGACCGACTATGAAAAGCCCATCGAACAACGCACCATTCGTTCACGCGACTAACTAGAATTCAATATTTAGGAGAATCCCATGCCATTAACCAGAGAAGAAATTGTTCTACGCGTGTCCCAAGAATTGCAAGATGGCTTTTATGTCAATCTCGGAATTGGAATGCCCACAATGGTTGCCAATCACATTCCAGACGGCGTTGAAGTGGCGCTGAACGGACAAAATGTTGCCGTCAAGGGCC